>NZ_JAKZGV010000029.1:0-51024 GCF_022557375.1 Shewanella sp. MM_2022_3 | reverse complement strand
GTTGTTAAGTGACTGGTAAAGTCAGTGTTGAAATATAGATAAAGTTAGCTGCGGCTTTCTTAATGTTACTCGCATAATAGATAGATGGAAGAGATAAAAAATAAATTAATATATATTTTATAAAAATTTGATTTGATTACATGCTTCATGGAAACAAGTTTCCATGAAGCCTCAGATTACATTATTTGGAAACTATCAAAAATCCAGGAGAGAGCACCTAACCTAAAAATTGAACAGTCAGGATAGCATGTCGGTGTTTTTCATTGAAATACTCGCACATCTGATTGAAGCTAAAAGCTATTCACTTATGTAGAGACTATTTTATGAGCAGATACTGTGTTTGTTGCTTTATTAAACAGTACTTAATCCAGACCTATGCGCCCAACGAGTTTTCCATAAACAACCATCAATAATTAGTCGACACTTCCTAAGTATTGTGCCATGCGATTTTTATCGCCTTGATATAAGCTGGTCAAGTACTGAAAAATCCCCTGATGATTTTCAAATAAATCATTGAATTAGAGTGAACTTGCACCTTGAAGTGTGATCAGATGGAAGTGCGAGCAAACTTCAATCGCTGGGCTTCAAGGTGCATGTGTTGACTATCTTACATTTATCTCTCTATCAACATTGTCTAGAAATCCATCGAAAGCGACTCAATACCCTCATGGTCGCCTGTAAAGCCCTCATTAATGCGGATTGTCTCACCCTAACCCATTTAGGACAGCATATTGATGGCACCAGCATACATACTAAAACTCGATAAAACGCATGGATAGATTGTTGGGCATCCCGCATCTTCACCATGAAAGACTGGTGGTTTATCAGTGGCATGTAAAGTGGCTGCTTAGAGCGACTTCATTCTGCTAATGACGATCTGTCACCCGTAGAGTTTGAGATTTCTCAAGTAAAAGTTTCCAGTTTGTGGTGACCAGTACATATGTCTGTAACGGCCATGTAATGTGACTATTGAGCAGGGGAAAGAGCTATAACACCTTATTTTGACTATCTTAATCCTACTTTTATGGGAACTACTTGCCCGTATTATTTTCAAATTTACGCTGCTCCCCAATTACACTGTTGAGCAGTAGATTTTGCACGGTAAAAAGTTCTTGAACACTCAAGCTAAGCTGATTTCGATAAATATCTACCATGACATTGTTGGCTGTAACATAACGTTGTGAATGAGTTTGGCCGAGGTCAAGGTCCCACAAGACATGGTCTACTGTAAAAGAGTTATCATGGTTTAGGATAAAGGCGACTTGTAATGAAGCGGCTTCCAGCGTCTTCGGAACAGCTTTTTTATCGTCACCAGTGATTCTGAGAGCTTCGTTATGCGCTGCTTTCTTGAAGACAGATAGGTCTGTCCGGCAATGATATGTCACCGTCCTGATACCATTGGTGCTTTCATGTAATTCCCAATTCACTTGATTACAAGGTGACCAGTTATCAAAGGCTAAGCCTACCGTGGTTTGTTCGTATCCATTGAGATAACTGTTTTTGACACTACTGGTTCCCCCTGATTCTTCAGCTACAACACTTAGGAAAGCAGCTCCCAAAAGGATTGCTAATCCAAAAAGATACGCAACTAAAATTCCCCACCAGTTTTGCATCCATTTTGGTATCCAAGGCCATACTGTTTCGTCGAGCTTGTAGTAGCGGTAATAGTCATAATTAGCCAGTACTGCAAAAATAGCACAGTTAAGCGAAGGTAATAGCCTATCAATCAACTCTGAGCCAGAAAACAGCTCCCAAACCATATAGATACCAATGTTTGCCATGATTAGCATTAAGGTGAGGTAAAGTCCTTTCTTCCACATGCCTTTGGCAAAGTAATAAAAAGGACCAAACAGAAACGCAAGTATGTTGAAGTTAACAACAAAATTTGCCTTTAGCTGCTGACTTTTAGGTCTCGATGTATGCGCTGGATGTTTAGCGCAAGCCAGTAGCCCTAATTTATCCGCTTCTCTTAGGTCAAACTCAGCAAACACCTTTTGCCAACCTTTACTTAATTCATCATAGGATTTCACTGCTGGTTTTACGGCTATGACAGGCTTTGTCTTAGTTGGTGTAGCCACTTTGGGTTGCGTTTCAGGTGTTATGGCGACAGATTTTGTCGATGATGTTTGAGCTGGCGCAAGTTTGGTGTAGGTAATAATCCCCACAGAGTTCAGCTTTGCTTTTAGTGCATTAGCCTCACCCTCACTTAAGGCCTTCTTAATGCATATAGGGTTTCCAGAAAACAGTAGGTGTGCTTTTTCTTCTGGAATTTTAAGAAACTTTGCTAAGGCCACACTCAGTTTGTGACGGTCTTTTCCTTCAGCTATCTCACCTTTAAAAATGACGTTGTAGGAGTTCATTACTTTTCCTTGTGATGTGAATAGAGCTATTGGTTGCTGTATATACAGAACTCAAGTGCGCTCAATGGCTTAAAAGAGGACTATAAGCATCAAATGCGGATTATAATCCGTGGTTAGTTGGTAAGCAAATTCACATAGTGGTTGCCTTGTGATCAAGGAGACACTATGAAAACTTTAGCGACTGAATTAGGTCATGCGATGCGTAAAATGAGAAAACTCAGAGGCTTATCTCAGGATGAATTAGCGTTAAGGGCAGAAATTGACCGTAGTTACATCGGCCGTATAGAAAGAGCAGAGGTAAACTTAACGCTTGATATGTTGTATAAGATTGCAGAGGAGCTTGATTGTGAGCCACACGAGTTGTTACCAACTCGTGCATCTCTTAGAGTTTAAGCGTTGTTTTATGTTTAAATACAACCCACTTTTTTATAGTGTGCTTCCCACTCTTTATATTTTTCTTTGAATACATTAAGGATTTTATCATTGCGTTTTCTAATCGATTTTTTGACTGTTACTTCACCGAGGTCAACACCAGACAACTCCTTACTGAACATCTTAGGGATTACATGGCTGTAGTGTTTTTCAATCATCGCAACACTGGTACCACATTGTTTAGCCAAGATTTCCATATTAACCCCCGCTAAAAGTTGCCAAGTGATATAACTGTGCCGTAAGGAGTAAAGCGACCTATCACCATGCGGTGAGTTCTTTAAACCTGCACTGATTAATGCCTTTTCAAAGGTTTTAGTCAGCTCATTGGTTGTACTGCCATCAGCTAATCGGAAGAGCTTGTCAGTAGGCTTCCGGTTTGGGAATCGTTCGCGTAATGCTTGTAAGCTCGACAGAACCTCTTCACGACACACAATCTCACGAGTGCCAGTATGCTTTATGGTTTTGCCTTTGGTGACGGTAATAAATAAATGAACAGCAGTGCCATTGGTCTGGAAGCGGATATCGCCCCACGTTAGATTATCCATCTCAGTACCCGCTCTGATGCCGGTATAGACTGCAAATTCCATATAATCGATGAGCAATTCACGGATTTGTCTGCTCTTTTCTTTGCGGCTGTTTCCTTCCAAAGCAACCACTGCATCAAAGGCTTTTTCATACTCTTCTGGTGTGAAGTGTGCACGGCGCTGGGATTCAACACCTTTAGTCGATAGGGATGGCACTTGAGCGGCTAGCATCCACTTCTGGTCTACCGCTTCTTTGAACACTAACTGCATGGCAGCATTGTGGTTCAGTAGCGTCGACTTTGCTGGCTCACGGCCGAATTGCTCTATTCGCCATTTATCAAATTCACGTAGCTTGTCACTGTCGATAGAGGTGATGTAAGTTCGGTCGAAAAAGGGGATATGGTACTTGTGAAGTACCTGAATGTAGGTTGTTAGCTTATGCTTTTTCGGATTCTGTTTGTCTTTGTCTTTGTCTTTGTCTTTGTCTTTGTCTTTGTCTTTGTCTTTGTCTTTGTCTTTGTCTGTCTTATTTTTCTTTTCGGTATCGATTTTGATAATAACTTTCATGGCACTAATGGCTTTTTCTGCTACATCGCGAAAACGTTTGGAGCTAACAAAAAGGCCACGCTCCTGCAATATCCCAAATTCCATTTGTAGGCGGTGAGCCATGGCTATGGCTTTCTCTTTTTCCTTTTGCTTTGTGGCTTTGGCAATCCACTTGCCAGCAACTTTAATCCGCGCGTACCAACGCTCGCTATTGTCCTGCTTATAGACGTATAATTCGTCTGAGATATCGTGTCGTTCGAGTTGTTTGCTCATGGTCAGTGTCTGAGGTGTTTTTGCAAAGAATTTGCAAAGTTGATATTAGCACAAGCTAATTTTTGATAACTTACTGAAAAATAATACCTAAAAATTTGAGTTTTGATAAGAAATAAAACACTATCTTTTCAAAATCCGCCGCCCTTAAAAGCGTGACGGTTCGAGTCCGTCCTCTGGTACCATCCCTTTCAAAGGGACTCAAACCGACCTAGAGTCGGTTTTTTTGTGTCTTAAATTTGCTCCAAACATGCAACTTAGTGGGACTCGGCAATATCCATTTGTGTCATAGTCACGCCTTTGATTTGGGCATAGATAGCCTTTCCTGGAGCGAGTTGTAACTCGTCACAAGCCCATGGGGTGATGTTGGCCCACAGTTCTTCTTTGCCTAGTGCAATTTTTAGCTGAATTTGCTCGCCATTATCGCTGGGGTAGAGCTCTTTTATGTTTCCTCTTAGTAAGTTACGAATACTCGAGCCTTTAGGTTCTTCAGTGCAAACCGAAACATGGTTCGCTTGAATGCGTACCTTTAACTGTTTATGGGTGGGGGGCAATTGGCCGCTGACCCAGAGCTGATTGCCGTCATCCATCAACAGTCTGGTCATTGGATAATCAGGATGTCTGTCGGCGATTCTGGCGCTCAGCAGCGAACTTAATTCCTGCAATGGTACCCAGGGGCGCATTTGTTCACTATTCCATACCTGTGTTAGCGGTCCTTGGGCGATCATTTTTCCTTGATGTAACACCAACATATGGTCGGCAAGTTGTAGGATTTCATCCAAGCTGTGGCTCACATAGACGATTGGTAGCTTCAATTCCTGCGCTAGGGTTTGTAGGTAAGGCAGCAATTCGCGTTTTCGGGGTAAATCGAGGGAAGCTAAGGGCTCATCCATCAATAGCATTTGCGGCGAGGTGAGTAGGGCTCGGCCAATGGCGACCCGTTGTTTTTCACCGCCAGACAGTGTGCTGGGATAGCGGCTTAAGAGTTTTTCTATACCCAGTAGCGAGACAACTTTATCAAACAATTCAGGTGCTTTATGACGCATCCCATAGGTGAGATTGCCCTTCACACTGTAATGGGGAAATAATCTCGCTTCTTGAAAGACATAGCCAATTCGGCGTTTTTCAGGGGGCAGATTAACGGTTTTATGCTTGAACAATAGTGTATCGCCCAGGCTAATTTCGCCTTTGTCTGGCGTGGTTAATCCGCCGAGTAAATTCACTAAGGAGGTTTTGCCCGCTCCTGATCGGCCGAATACGGCTGTGACGCCCTGTAATGGTAAATGGGTGTACACCTTGAGTTGTAGTTGGCCGAGTTGTTTTTCAATATTGATGTTTAACATACGCTTGCCGTTCTTTTGAGGGCTTTTTTTGTGAGCCATTGGGAGGCGAGTAAGGAGGCCAGCGCTATCACTATCGAGATGATACACAGGCGCATTGCCTGATATTCCGCCCCCGGTGTTTCGATAAAGGAATACATGGCCAGCGGAATGGTGCGAGTTTCGCCGGGAATATTGGAGACGAAGGTAATTGTCGAGCCAAATTCCCCTAGGCTGCGGGCAAAGGCGATGATCATTCCCGACACTATTCCGGGCGAGGTGAGCGGCAGGGTGATGGTCAAAAATACCCGCCAGCGGCTGCTTCCCAAGGTGCGCGCCGCCTGTTCGAGGCGAATATCGACGGTTTCGAAGGACTGACGTATGGCTCTGACCATTAAAGGAAAGGAGACCACTGCGGCGGCGAGTGCCGCACCTCGCCAGCTAAAGCTAAAACTTATGCCAAACCAGTTATAGAGCCACTGCCCGATTACGCCCTGACGCCCCATACTGATGAGCAGCAGGTAACCCACCACCACGGGCGGTAACACCAGTGGGAGATGTAGGAGACTGTCGAAGATAGCCTTACCGGGAAACTCCACGCGCGCTAGCAACCAAGCGCATAAAATGCCTAAGGGTAAACTGGCGAGCACGGCAACCGCCGAGACTTTGAGACTCAGCAGCAGCGCGGTGGTTTCGTATTCGCTGAGCAGTGGCCCGTTAAACAGCGAGCCACTCAAGAGAACATCACTCAGCACTAGTTCACTCCAAAGCCATATTTTTCAAATACTGCTTTTGCACTAGAGCTTTGAAGGTATTGATTAAAGTCTTTAGCGCTGGCGGTTGATTCTTGCTTAGTTAAGGCGCTGGGATATTCAATCGGGCTATAGCTGGTGGCGGGGAAGGTCGCCACAATTTTAATCTTTTGCGCGACTTTGGCATCGGTCGAGTACACGATACCGAGCGGGGCTTCGCCCTGTTCCACTAATGCTAAAGCGGCGCGGACATTGTTTGCTCTCGCCAGTAGTGGCTCGGCAGTTTTCCAAAGATTCAGGTTTTCAAGCGCTTGCTTGGCGTATTGTCCGGCTGGGACATGGTCAGGGTCGCCCACCGCTAAACGGCTGCCATTGACCGCGGCCTTAATATCCCAATCGCTGTTCAGTGTTACTTGGTCTACTGGGCTATTCTTTTCGGCAATCAGCACTAAGGTATTTTTTAACAGAGTAATACGGCTATCGGCATTGACCGCCTTGGCCTCGACGAGGTAATCCATCCATTTTTGGTTGGCTGAGATAAACAGATCGGCGGGCGCACCATTAGCGATTTGTTTGGCGAGCGTTGAGGAGGAGGCAAAGGAGAAAATCACTTTCGTTTGATGTTCCTTTTCGTACTGCTGGCCAATCTCATTAAGCGCATTCGTGAGTGATGCGGCGGCAAAAACCGTCACTTGTTCTTGGTCTGCGGCAAAGCTGATGCTGCAACTGAGGGCTAAGCCAACGACTGAGGCTGTGGTAAAGCGTAAAAAGTGTTTGAGCGAGCTCATGGTGTTCCTCCGTGATAAAAAGTAATCGTTATATACCAATCTATATATCGATCGTTCAAGTCCCGATGCGTAAATTAGTGATCTCGGCTCGGTTTATTGGCGAAAACGCTAATACCTCGGCGGAGAATTCCGACCGTGCGTATTGGTATCTCAAGATTGATCGGGGACAATAGCATTCACTTAAGCTAAGGCGCGCAGGAACATGGACTTACACGCACTACTGACATTGTCATTGGGGGACAAACCCTTCGCCAATCCTCGGCGGATAGCTTTGCTGCGCCAAGTGGCTAACACTGGGTCTATCAGCCAGGGCGCGAAGTTGGCTGGGATCAGCTATAAGGCCGCGTGGGATGCGATAAATGAGATGAATACCACTATGCCCGAGCCCGTCGTCAGCAGCGAAAAGGGTGGTAAGGGCGGTGGTGGCGCCAAACTGACCGAGTTTGGTGAGCGTTTACTTAAGGTGTATTCCATCACCTCGCAGGTGCAGGAAATGGCGCTGTCAGCGTTGCTGGATGATTCGGTCGATATGCACAGTTTGTTGGATGTGATGGCGCATTTCTCCCTTAAAACCAGTGCTCGCAACCAATTAACGGGGCGTATCCACGGCATTGAGCCACTCGGTTTGAATGACAGCCTGAAGGTGACATTGGCGGGGGGGCAACCGATCCAAATCTCAGTGACCCATGCCAGTTTTGAGCGTCTGCAGTTAGCTTTGGACCAATCGATTCTATTGTTGTTTAAGGCGCCCGCGGTGACGGCCAGTCGTGATGCCTGCCAGAGTGCGGGGCAAAACTGCGTCAGTGGGCACTTACTGAGTGTGACTGAACTTGCCGATAAGGCTGAACTAGCCATAGAAATTGGTGGCAAAGAGATTATCTATTCGGTGATGCCACTGGCCGATATTCAAACGCTCAACGTAGGCGAGCCATGCTTTGCCTGCTTTGATGCCACACAAGTGATTGTTGCCAGTATGAATTAAGGCATTAAGCTAAGATGCTAGGCATCCCGTGGTAAGCCTTTTTGGATGACCCTAACCAGTCGCTCCGTTTTACGGTTATTGGTTTGTGAGCCGCCCGCACGTTGCCGCACTAGGGCCCAGTCGATATGTTCTTTCACCATATCATCGACATCTGCTTGGGCTTTACGTTGCTCAAGGGCGGCGATGATTTGCGGCGAACTCGGCGCATTGCCTAGTGCTACGGCGATATTGCGTAGCCATCGCTGATGACCAATACGGCGAATGGCACTGCCTTCGGTCTGTTTAAGAAACTCGGTTTCGCTCCACGCAAATAAGCTGAGCAGTTCAGGCTGCTTGAGTTTAGGCCGAATGTGGAAATCACTCTCCTGAGTCAGCGGTGCCTCGCGATTGACCGGGCACACCAACTGACAATCGTCACAACCGTAAATGCGATTTCCCATTAAGGGGCGAAACTCCTCGGGAATGGCACCCTGCAATTCGATTGTCAGATAAGAAATACAGCGCCGTGCATCCACGGTATAAGGCTCGACTATGGCGCCTGTCGGGCAGGAGGTGATGCAGGCCACGCAGGTGTTGCAGTCTTCTTGGATCGGAATGTCTACGGGTAACGGCAGGTTGATCAGCAATTCCCCGAGGAAGAACCAACTGCCAGCATCGTGATTAAGGATAAGTGAGTGCTTACCTGTCCAACCTATGCCAGCTTTTTCGGCGAGTGGACGTTCTAGCACTGGGGCCGAATCGACAAAGGGCCTGAAGTCGGCGGCATCGAACCCCAAGGCGACAAGCTCGCTACTGATTTGATCGCCCAGCTTTTTTAAGCGGGCACGGATGAGTTTGTGGTAATCCCTGCCGCCTGCGTAACGCGAGATATAGCCCATATTCGGCGAGGCTAAGTTAGTGGCAAAACCCGCCTCTGGCGGCAAATAATCCATCCGAGCAGAAATCACTCGAACTGTGCCAGGGTGCAACTCGTGGGGGCGGGCACGCATCATACCGTGTGTGGCCATGTAACCCATTTCCCCGTGATACCCCTTATCTAACCAGGTTTGCAACTTAGCCTCTTCTGCGGTTAAGTCGGTGTCACAAATCGCTATTTGGGCAAAACCGAGCGCCTTTCCCCAGTTCTTGATTTGCATGGCAAGACGACTAAGTGTTGCTGCGTCGGGAATATTGGCGGGAGAGGTTGCTGTGGTTGACATGGAAGCTGCGTTGAACTTAATAAGATGGCTCTATGATAGCAGTTTTAAGCCGCTACGGACGAGTTTAGTGTTTCGGGGATTTAAGCCAAACAGCAATTGTTACTTTCTTCTGTGCGTAAATTAGATCTATGATTAATATTAACCTCCCCTTCGGCCTTGCCTATGTTATCCGCCATTTCCAAGTACTGCTATCGATTGTTATTAGGTGTGAGCTTAGGTTATTCAGGGCTAAGCTTTGCGGTAGCCGCTCCAGTGCGTTTAGTCACAGAAGCTTGGCCGCCTATGAGTTTTGAGCAAGATGGTGTACCCACTGGTTTTGGGGTGGAACTGGTGAATATGCTGCAAGCTCGCCTTGGACAGCAAGAAAAGATTGAAGTATTGCCTTGGGCGCGGGCGTATTCGATCGCGAGTACAACGGCAAATGTGCTGCTGTTTGCGACATCTATCAGCGATGAGCGGGAAGCCAATTTTGATTTTATTGGCCCCATCGCGACTAGCAACATTACTCTTTACACCAGAGCGGACGATCCTATCAGCATCAATCACTTGTTAGATGTGAATACGGCGGGAATCGTTGGTGTGTATCGAGAGTCTGTGGGGGCACAACTGTTGCAACAGCAGGGAGTTAATGCCCTCTTAGTGGCAAGTTTTCCACAGCAATCGGCTAAACAGCTGTTGTTTTCGCGGATACGATTCTGGTGTCAGGCTGATCTGGCGGTAAAGCATATACTTGAAGATGTTGGGGCGAAGGAGTCGGCTATTAAACCTGTTTATATTATCGCTGAAATCCATCTTTATCTTGCTTTCTCGAAGGGGACACCTGCCGAGACTGTGCAGCGTTGGCAAGTTGAGTTAGAAAAGCTAAAAGAGTCAGGGGAGTTTGCAAAGGTCTATCAAAAATGGTTTGGCGCACTGCAGCCCCCCCTCGAAAATCAGATTTTTTGGCGTAAAAATAATTCAGCTAGCAGGTAAGTTCCGCAGCTTTAACACAGTTTCTTCCGGCATTTTTGGCTTCGTACAGCGCGCTATCTGCCCGTTTCAGTAAACGGGCAAAGCTTTCATCTTGAGGCTTTGTCTCTGGACATAAGGTGGCAACTCCTGCACTGACGGTCAGTTTTAACTCTTCCGGTAAATTAATGGTGCCGTAACGGCTGATTAAGCTTTGTAATTCATGGGCCAGCTCCCAAACGCGTTCAGCGCTGGTATTGGGTAATAAGATCAAAAACTCCTCACCGCCGATCCTGCCGACTTGATTGCGGTCCGCGGCAAATTCTTTGCAGGCCTGGGCTATGGTTAAAAGTGCTTGGTCGCCAATTTCGTGGCCGAAGTTATCGTTGATTTTTTTAAAATGATCGGCATCGAAGATGATGATCGAAAAAGGCATTTGCTGTTTAATCGCTTGCTGAAAATACTGTTCTGCTTGGGCATATATATGCCTGCGATTAGGCAATTGGGTGAGATAATCGGTTAAGGCGATTGTTTGTAGTTGGCGGTTTCTGTGCACTTGCTTATAGGCAAATAGCGACACTATGCCCAAAATACAGCCCGTCAACAGTAGAATGATAAGCTGTAGTGACTTATTTTTTTCGAGCAATGCTAGTTCTTGCTCTTTTAATTTTTGTTTATCAATCAATCGCTTGTTTTCAGACTCGATCCTACTGGTATCAAATTTTACTTTTAATTCAGTTGTCTGGTGAGCCGTGGAGTTGTTATCAACTTTCTTCGTTAGATCAACAAATTGCTGCAGAGTATAGTAGGCTTGCTGTAAGTCCCCCATCGCAGCATAGATATCACTCTTGAGTTGTAACAGTTGAATAAGACCACGGTCATTATGCATGGTCCGAAAAGCATTTTCGGCTGAGGCTAGTTCAGTTAGCGCCTCTGGGTAAAGAGCTTGTTGAGAAAGGATTTTTGCCATAAACAGCTTCATAAAACCATAAGCTCCGGGCTCTTTCTCTGTAATGTCGAGTGCAGCCTCCTTTAAATAGTTTTCCGCTTCCTGTAACCGGTTTAATTGAATAAGACTGTAGGCTATATTCGTTGCATTTATTGCAGCCACAAGCTTGTACTTGTGATCTTTAAAATATTGGTAACTAAAGCGAAAGTTCTCTATTGCTTGCTCATGCTCCCCTATTTCATCTAGGGCGAGTCCAATATCTGAAGTTACACCAGCAACTTGATCCATATTGCCATTTTTTAAATATAACTCTTTGAGTTTTTGATAGTATTTTATTGCGCTTTCAGGGTCGCCATAGCGTCTAAAGCTGGTGGCAATATCGGTCAAGTTTATATTGGCCCAGCCTGTGAGATTTAATGATTCATAAAGCCCTTGGGCGGTGACAAGATCGTCTAATGCCTCTGAAAAGTCACCAATATAGGAGTGTAGTGCTCCACGAAGACTGCGGGCATCGGCAATGAGTTTTATATCTTCATGCGCGTATGCGCTTTTCACGCCTTTACTATAACTTTCCATAGCTCCGCTAATATCACCACTTAGCTGTAAAAACCAAGCATGGCAAAGGGTTATATCGGTAATAAAATGGGCCGAAGCGGTAGATGGAATATGTGAGAGCATTTGCTCGGCATAATTAAGCGCGTTAGTTATTTGGCCTTCATCATCTGAAGGTTGGCTCCAGCACTTGATTTGATTAAGTTTTTCAATACGTTCTATATCATCACTTGAGATGTACTGCTCTAGTAAAGCAATATTTTTCTCGATGGCTTCACGGGACATTGTCTCGCCGCTATCAAATAATTTGAATATTTGTTCGACCTGTGGCGGCTCTTCAGCTAAAGCTAGGTATGCTTGCCCGGTGAAGAGGAGTAGTGCTATGGCAAAGAATCGTCGGCAATATCGCAAGAGATAGATTTCCTGTTCACTTTGAAACAGATAGCTAACTATTATCCTAACATAAGTTTTTCACTAATTGTTTACATTGTGTATTGGCAATTTTTGCATTCATTCCGCTATCAAGGTATAAACGTCGCCTTGGATCTCACCCAATAAGGAAAACCCTTGAAAAAATTACTCTGTGTCGCACTGTTACTGTTCACGGGAGCGAGTTGGGCAAACTCGGATGATATCGAGACCTCGGGCGATGTGGTTCATTTACTCCTGCCGGCGACGGCTTTGGGCGCGACCCTATTCTATGAAGAGGGGAATGAAGGTTCGTGGCAATTACTTAAAGCAGCAGTCTCGAGCCGAGTCATAGTCGAAGGGCTTAAGCTGGGTGTCAATAAGGATAGACCCGATGGCAGTGGTGATGATTCTTTCCCATCCGGACACACCTCGGATAGTTTTATGGCAGCCACGTTTATTCAGCAGCGTTATGGCTGGCAATATGGTCTGCCGGCGTATCTTGCTGCGACTTATGTGGGTTATACCCGAGTCGAGAGCGATAAGCACTATTTAGAAGATGTCCTCGCCGGCGCAGTCATTGGCGCACTGGCGGGTTGGTATTTTACTGAGCCCTATAAAGGGATCACAGTGACACCGTTAGCCCATAATGGGGTTTATGGTTTATATATTAGCGGTCAATTTTAAGTTGTTTATAAAAGAGAGTCATTATGGCTGAAGTATCAGTTGAGTATCGCGAAACTGCCGAGCGCATTTCTTACAATGTTGCCAATAAAGTGTTACCTATGGCGAAATTGCCCGAGAGCCTATTAGCGGCCTATCAAGGTTTATGTGCCGAGCTGTTAGAAGACAGAGAAACTAAATTTAGCCAAGCGTGGGATGCGTTACCCGCCAGTGCGCGTAATTTAATGCCACAGGCTGAATTCCATGGTTTTTATATCGCTAATGCTTGGTTGCAACTCAGCCGTGTTGCACAGGAGATTTCTGAGCAGGCGGATACGGATGAAGCGATTAACGAGAAGGAATATAACGGGATATTTACCCGTTTGGCCGATGAGTCGCTCAAGGAAAGCCTGCGTAAGTTGAAAAAGGCCCGCACAGATCGTTCTATGCTCAATAGCTTTAAACAGGTGATGGCGCCTTAAGCTGTGAGTTTGACCCAATAAAAAGCCCGTCGATTGACGGGCTTTTTATTGGAATAATGTCTGAAATTAGAAAGAAGTACGCTTATAACGGCGGTACTCTGGCTTCCAGAAATTATCTTCGATAGATTGCATCAGCAGCTCATCACTCGCAGGCAAGGATAGTCCTTGTTCAATCGCCACTTTACCGACGGCGAACGCAATATGCTTACTCACTGAGTGAATATCTTCCAGCTTTGGCAGGAGTGGCCCTGAGCCATTAATGGCTAACGGTGAGCATTCGGCGAGCGCGCGGCTCGATGCCATTAACATCGCATCGGAGACATGGCGGGCACCCGAGGCGAGTACACCTAAACCAATGCCTGGGAAGATAAAGCTGTTGTTACATTGCGCGATTTCATAGGTCTCGCCATCAACAACCACAGGTTCGAACGGGCTACCCGTTGCCACTAAGGCTTGGCCAGACGTCCAGTGCAGAATGTCTTTTGGCGTCGCTTCAACACGGCTGGTGGGGTTTGACAGTGGGAAGATAATTGGGCGTTCGCAGTGGCTATGCATGGCACGAACAATTTCTTCGGTAAACAAACCCGGTGCGCCCGATACGCCAATCAGCACCGTTGGCTTAGCGTTATTGACCACATCGAGCAGTGAAATATTGTCGCTGAAGTTATTCCAGTTGCTGATATCGGCACATTTTTGGGCCAATTTTTGTTGGAATGGCAACAGGTTAGGCATGTTGTCGAGTAGCAGACCCCAACGGTCAACCATGCAGACTTGGCTACGGGCTTGCTCGTCGCTGATCCCTTCAGACACCATTTGCGCAACGATAGCTTCGGCAATACCGCAGCCTGCGCTACCCGCACCTAAAAAGGCAACTCGTTGTTTGTTCAGCTCTGTGCCCGCAGCTTTACAGGCGGCGAGTAATGAACCCACAGTCACAGCGGCGGTGCCTTGAATGTCATCGTTAAAGCAGCAGTAGCGATCCTTATAACGCTCAAGGATTGGCATCGCATTCTTTTGGGCAAAATCTTCGAATTGGATCAGAGTATCTGGCCAACGTACATGCACGGCTTGCATAAAGGCTTCGATAAACTCGGCATACTCTTCGCCACCAATACGCGGATGGCGCCAACCCATGTACATAGGATCTTCCAGCAACTGTGGATTGTCGGTACCTACGTCTAAGGTTATTGGCAGTGTATACGCGGGACTGATCCCACCACAGCTGGTATAGAGTGACAATTTACCAATCGGGATCCCCATGCCGCCAATACCCTGGTCGCCTAAGCCTAAGATGCGCTCACCGTCGGTCACAACGATGATTTTTACTTTTTGGCGAGTCGAGTTATTGAGGATGTCGTCAATTCTGTCTTTGTTTGGGTAAGAGATGAACAGACCACGGTTACGGCGATAGTTTTTCGAGAAGCGCTCACAGGCCAAACCTACCGTTGGGGTGTAGATAATTGGCATCATTTCGCTGATATGATTTTGCACTAAACGATAAAACAGGGTTTCGTTGGTGTCTTGAATGTTGCGCAGATAAATGTGCTTATCGAGATCGTTATTGAAACTTCTGAACTGATCGTAGGCGCGCGAAGCCTGTTCTTCAATGGTTTCAATGGCGTAGGGTACTAGGCCTTCGAGGTTAAAGAAAATACGCTCTTCTTCCGAAAATGCACTGCCCTTGTTAATTAAGGGAGCTTCAAGAATGGCAGGTCCTGCAAACGGAAGATAGAGGGGGCGTTTATTATCGTCCATGGGTAACCTTTGAGTTATTGTTTAAGTGGTTCGGTACGTGCTTGAGACGTGCTATAGGTCACGTAAGGTTATCACGAAATGTGATCTTTGTTGCCTGTGTCGTGCGCTATTTGTGGCTTTTTTTGCAGCACAGGCAATTCTTACTGTTTAAAACAGGCTTCTGTTAAATTGTTGTAAATGCTTTTGCCGAGTAAATGGCTGTTTAACGGCTTTATTGAAACAAAAACGCAGCCTAGGCTGCGTAATAGAATCACTGCATTTCGAGCACTAAATTGATGGATTGATATCCCACAGCGCCTTGGGCTAGCTGGCAGCTATCATTTAGCATAGGTTTAATCGTTAATCTGGCTTTATTTACCATGACTTGGTTTTGCTCTTCATCTAAGCATGCACTCTTCACCCATTGTGTAAAATTATTCACTACTGGCTTAGTTACTTGGGGTGAATTAGAGGTGGCTGCTACTGCAGTTTTCCTTATTGTTAATTCAGCAATTTTATTGCCCTCTTTGTCCATAGTGAGCACTGACCCCTTAGTGAGATAATGGGATATAGCGTTTATTTGAGTGTGAAAACTGTGTGCGGTTTTCTGCTTTACTTGTTCAATAACCCATACGCCATGTTGCCCAGAAACTGTGAGTTTTTGTGATTTAGTATCAACCAGTAAAGCTGTGTTTTCATCAATTCCAAACGCCATCTCAGTACCAGTATTTGCGGCCAAGATCAGTAAGCGTAGCTGGCGATCCCGTTCAGTAAAGTGGGTATCGAGAATGCCAAAGGGGAAAAATCCTAAGCCCCCTTCAGGTCGGTAAGTCACTGCTGTAGCTGGAATTGCACCATCACAATTATTGAGTTCACAGCGTTCACTTGGCGCCTTTGCGGCATACGTGCCAAAGGTGAGTGCCCCCTCGCTGGTGCCACCAGTAATCATATTATGTTGGGTCATGACTGCTGTGCCAGCACTGGTGCCGCCGATAACGATTTGTTGCTGAGCAAAGCGCTTTTTAACCAGTGTTAAGGCGTCACTTGGTTGACCCTCAGGCGTTAGCCAGGCTTTTAGGGTTAGACTTTGATCGCCTCCGTTGAGGAACAATCCATCCATTTGTTCAAGAAACTTGTAAAGTGTGTTTGGATTATCGCAGTAATCATGTTGACGTTGAGTCTTTGCAGGATAGAGCCTTTGTTTATCAATGTTTCCTTGTAGTTGCTGACGGAACAATGGCAGCGTTTTACATTCACCAGTGGCAATTCCTTTTTGCAGGGCTGCGTCAATGGGTAGCCAAATTACCTCTGCGCCCGCTTGCTCAAACACACTTAAATAAAAATGTGCACTTTCAAAGGGATCTCTGGCTGATGCGGTAACGATAGCAATCAGTGGACGCTGTGCCGTCGGTTGCCGTTGTTGACGCTTTTTTAAGGCTTGCTGAACAAACAATCGATAGAGTTCAATGGCATGAGAACTGCGGCTGGCATCAAGTATGACTTGCTCTTGTTTTATCGAACCATCCGCTTGCTGCTGTGCTTCGAGTAAATCGAGTAGGGCAAAATACGTTTTATCATCCAATGAGTTGAATAGCGCGGGGTCGAATTTTACAACCTTTTGTTTTAATTCGTTTAAGGGAATAAGCGCAGGGTATTTTTCCGCGGCTAAGCTAGCATTACGTAAGCTGGTTTTTTGTGTTTGGGTAAGTATGTCGAGGCTGGGATGGGTGAGCGCTCGCTCTAGCCATAATGGACTGAAATCATAGCGAATGTCGCGTTTGGCTGTTGGCGAAAATGCGGTGTTGATTTTGCAATTGTCAGATGACATTGAGCTACAGGTTTTTATTCCTCCACCAACGAGCATTAGGTCAAATTGTAGCTGCTGAGGAGCTTGTTTTTGGGGTTGTAAAATCGGTAACGCATTGAGGTTGGGAGAAACTAATACGCCAAAAAAATAGCAAAACGATAGCAACTTCTTGGATCTAAAAAGTAAGTATTTTGATGATGGATGGTTCATGGTGGCACTCAATAAAAAAGTGTGCGCCATGTATTGACTCGGAGCTTATGTTACGGATAGCCTTTTAACAGGTCAATAACAAAAGACTTCTTTTTATTACATGAACTCCGCAGCAACTCTTTTCCAACGATATCACTACCGCACGTGGTATCTGTCCGAATGGTGGGACGAATAACCTACTGAACACGCTTGTGTTTAGTGGAGTTTGTTCTGCTGTCTAACTCCCCTATCAATGATTTGATAGACGAAAGGCTTTCTGTAAAACATTAACTAATGCCATGCGTATTGACTCACGCACAGCAAAGCCACGTCTCAAAATTCTAATAAAATGATTTTCGGGAGCTTACCATGAGAAGTTCAGTACTTTTATGCACCATTTTTGGCTTGGCGTTGTCACCTATCGCAGTTGCTGTTGCAAATGAATTAGAAAAAAGTTCGCCAAATCAACCTTCGGCAGAACCTGAGGTTGAACGAGTTGCCGTCACTGGTTCTCGCCTTAAGGGTGTGGATATGGAAGGGGCAAATCCCTTACAAAGCTTTAGTCAGGATGAGATCACTAAACGCGGTTATGCATCGGTCAGTGAGTTTCTCAAGGATTTACCTCAGGCTTCGAGTGCGGGAACCTTCTCCGAAACCGGCGGTGTAGGCGGTGCAGATGGCGCTCCTGCGGGAGCCTCCGGTGTGAGTTTACGGGGATTAGGTTCGAGCTCGACCTTAGTACTCGTCAATGGTCGACGGGTTGCTGTGGATTCATTTTCAAATGGCTCGGACTCCTTTGTTAACGTCAACGCGATACCCTTATCAGCCATTGAGCGCATTGATGTATTAACCGATGGCGCCTCATCCATTTATGGCTCAGATGCGATTGCAGGTGTGATTAACTTTATCTTGCGTAAGGATTTTGTTGGGCATGAGCTGACCGCTCAATATGGTGACGATACCTCGGATCATGATGCTAGCCGTAAAAATCTGACCTATGCTGGCGGCTTTGCAACGGAGAAAAGTAATACCACTGTCGTATTCGATTACGCTACCCGTAACCCAATTTTTAACAGTGATAGGCCCGTCAATGTCACGTTTGAATCGAGCACTCGGATGACAATTGATGGTAGCGATTATGCCGAAACCTGGTGTGGTAACGACACCCAAAAGGCGGGCAGCCGTTGTAATTATGACTATGTGATCCAGCGAGCTATTCAGCCTGATTACGAAAATGCTGGGGCGACCTTTAATCATATTTATCGATTGGATAATGGCTTAGAGCTGTTTGCTGAAGGCATGTATCAAAAAAATACTGGCTCAGCATATGAAGCTCCTGCAGGCTATACCGTTGATGTAGCGGGTGACGCGGCGTTTATTCCGCAATATGTGAAGGATATCGATCTTAAAGATGGCGGCGTCAGTGATTTTATCACGGTGAGAACACGCTTTCCTGAGCGCCGAGTGCAGGAATACGATACCCAAAGCTACCGTTTACTGGCGGGCCTGCGTGGTGAATTGGCGGACTGGAGTTGGGAAAGTGCGCTGAGCTATGGTAAGTCTACAAATGAAATCAAAAACATATCTGGCTATATGAATGCGAATTTATTGGACGATGCCGTAGCGATGGGAAAATTTAATCCCTTCAATTTAGGTCGTGATAATACAGAGGCCGAGCTAGCCGCGCTAAGAGATCCCGGAGTTCGACGGGGTGAGTCTGAGGTGCTTTCAGTCGATTTTAATATCAGTGGTGAGTTATTCAATTTACCCGCTGGTACTGTGAGTTCAGTATTTGGTGGTGAATTCCGTAAAGAGGACATATTCGATAAACCGTCGGTTAATGCGGTCAATAACGAGATTATTGGCTTAGGGGCAAGTGATGCCGCAGCAGACCGCACCCAATATGCTGCCTATGGAGAGTTTAATTTTCCGATCACAGAGGCTTTAGATCTGATCGCAGCTTTGCGTTACGACCATTACAGTGATTTTGGTGGCGATGTGAATCCTAAAGTATCGCTGCGTTATCGCCCAATAGATGAACTGGTGCTGAGGGCTTCATGGAGTACAGGTTTTAGGGCGCCATCGCTTTCGCAGCTTGGGGCGGGAACCTCGCTTGGTAGCCAATACATTAATTGCGGGGCGGCTGAGCCTTACAATAGTCTATGCGGTGTTACAGGGGTTGAGTTCGGAGAGCTAGAATTTGATCAAGAAACCATTGGTAACAAAGGTTTAGAGGCTGAAAAGTCTGAGGCATTGAATATAGGAATGTCTTGGAATGCGACGGATAATCTGCAATTTACCGTTGATTACTGGCGTTATGATCACGATGATATTGTCGATATTGATGCTAACACCACCTTGGATGCCTGTATTAAAAATCCCGCAAGTATTGTCGATAGTATCGCCGCACTAGGGGACAACTTTGGCTGCGTGGTGGATAGCCAAGGAGACATTAGCTTCTTACGGACCGGTTACTTCAACGTCGGTAACCAATCGACCGATGGTTTAGATTATAAAGTGGACTATCGTCTTGAAACCGATGCGGCCGGCGAGTTTAGTTTTTATCTCGCGGGTACCGAAACCTTCTCCTTTGAGCGACAGTTGACCCCTTCAACACCGAAGGAAGATTTACTCGGTCGCTTAAGTGGTGCCTCTGAAATTGCTCGCCCAGAGAGCGTGATTGATCTCGGTACGGACTGGCAGCTCAATGATTTGAGTGTGAGTGTGGCTGGGCACTATATCAGTTCATTAGGTGACGGTGATTTTAAGTTTGATAATGAAACCGTGGATAGCTGGCTGACGTTTAGCGCTAGCGTGGGATATGAGTTAGGCGAGCACCATAGCTTATTGTTATCAGTGCGTAACTTAACCGATGAAGAGCCGCCTTATGCTTCATCCCCCACGAATGGTTATGCCAGCTCAGTACATGATTGGCTCGGCCGTCGCTGGAATATGAGTTACACCTTCAAGTTTTAATCAGTCTGTGGGCTGGCTTAATCGTGATTAAGCCAGCCCTTTGTCATCCTATTGATGAAGGTATTCCTCAATGAAATCACCCCAAGCTCGGCAAATGCCCGACGCCTTTGTTATCTTATTTTTTATTGTGTTACTCGCTGCAATCAGCAGCTATCTTGTCCCCGCGGGTTGGTTCGCGATGACGGAGGTCATAGACTCTGCGGGTAATATCGTTAAACGAATTGACCCACAGCAATTTTTTATTGCCCAAGATACTGCCCACCATGTGAGTTGGTTTTCAGCAACGGATAGCACAGGCTTAGTGAACTTTGCCTTTGATGGTATGACCTCGGGCGACAGAATGGGCTCTGCCGTTGGGGTGGTTGCCTTTATTCTTATTGTAGGCGGCGCCTTTGGGGTGGTAATGGATACCGGGGCGATTACCGCCTGTATTATGGCCGTGATCCGCCAATTGCATCGTAGTCAAATGTTGCTGATCCCGTTGCTGTTTGTGATTTTTTCACTCAGTGGTGCTGTCTATGGAATGAGTGAAGAAGCGATTGCGTTTTGTATTGTTCTATTACCCTTATTCAACGCCTTGGGTTACAACGCGGCAACGGTTGTGATGGTGACTTATCTGTCGACCCAAATTGGTTTTGCCACCTCTTGGATGAACCCTTTTAGTGTGGCAATCGCCCAAGGGATTGCCGATGTGCCGTTAATGTCAGGCGCGGGTCTGCGAATGGCCATTTGGTGTTTGTTTACCGCTGTTGGACTGGCCTTTACCCTGCATTATGCCAACAAACACCGTAGCCCTTTGCTAGATAAATCCGAGCAACTTGAGCAGCGTTCCCTAAACACTCAATGCACTTCCTTTGATATCATAGTGTTGCTCTGTTTACTTGGGGTGATCCTTTGGGTTATTTGGGGAGTGGTGGCTAAGGGGTATTATATTCCCCAAATCGCCAGCCAATTTTTTACCTTAGCTTTACTGGTTGGATTCATTAGCGTTTTATGGCGCAAACGCAGTTTGAACCAAATTTCTATGGCGTTCCAACGGGGGGCAAGTGAGTTGCTCCCTGCTGCTATGATAGTCGGATTTGCCAAAGGGGTGGTGTTACTGCTGGGGGGAGATGATCCGCAGCAGCCTTCCATTTTGAATACTGTGCTGCATTATGCCGGATTGTGGTTGGCTTCTTTGCCGGATGCTATTTCTGCACTGCTGATGTATGTGTTTCAATCGGTGATGAATTTTTTTGTGGCATCGGGTTCCGGACAGGCTGCGCTGACTATGCCGATTATGGCACCGCTGGCGGATATTACCGGGATTAGTCGTCAGGTGGCGGTATTATGTTTTCAATTAGGGGATGGGTTAACCAATTTAGTCATCCCAACGTCAGCTTCACTCATGGGCTGTTTAGGTGTTGCTAAATTGTCCTATGGCCAATGGCTCGCACTGATTTGGCGCTTTCAGCTCTTGTTGACGCTTATGGCGAGTGTCGTTGTTTTATTTGCTATTTTTACAGGATATCACTGATGTTAACTTTAATTCGTAATGCCTTGGTTTACTCGCCGCAATTACTGGGGCTTCAGGATGTCTTATTTTGTGGGCCGAACGTACTGCAAATCGCTAAAGGGATTAAGGTACCGGACGTGGCTTGGGTCGAAGAAGTTGATGCCAATGGTTGTATTTTAATCCCTGGTTTAGTCGATCCTTTAGTGCATATTACTGGTGGTGGTGGTGAGGGGGGGTACCATACGCGCACGCCCGAAATGCAACTTACAGATGCCACACTTGCTGGCGTCACCACCTTAGTGGCCGCGCTTGGGACGGATGCGGTGAGTCGCAGTTTAAATGAGTTAGTGATTAAGGCACGAGCGTTAACCTATGAAGGCTTAAGCGTTTTTTGTTACACCGGCTCCTACGAGTTTCCCGTTAAAACCATTACAGGCGATATCACTCAAGATTTAATGATGATTGATAATGTGATTGGGGTTGGCGAGATCGCCATTGCTGATCACCGCGGTTCACAGCTCACTGCCGCAGAGCTTGCGCGGGTGGCGGCGCAGAGTCGAGTGGGGGGAATGCTCAGTGGTAAAGCGGGCATTGTATTTGTCCATGTAGGGGACGGCGCATCGGGGCTGCAATTATTACATCAGGTTGCACAGCAATCGGATATTCCTTTGACTCAGTTTTATCCGACGCATATCAATCGCTCACAATCGCTGTTAGAGCAAGGGGTTGAATTTGCTAAAAAGGGTGGGGTCATTGATTTTACCACATCGACCAACCAACATTTCTTAAATGAAGGCGAAGTGTCAGTCACCGCTGCGGTTAAATTTGCGTTGGATCAGGGGGTTGATTCGAGTCGAATAAGCTTAAGTTCTGACGGTAATGCCAGCCTGCCCGTATTTGATCGTGCGGGGGAATGTATTGGGGTTGAGGTGGGGCAAGTCAGCAGTTTGTTTTACGCCATGTTGGCACTGGTTAAAAGTGGTTTTTCACTAGAGCAAATCCTCCCGTTGGTGACATCCAATGCGGCACGTAATCTCAAGTTAACGCGTAAAGGGGGCATTGCTCTCGATAAAGATGCTGATTTTGTTTTGTTAAACAATGATCTCGCTATTAATAAAGTCTGGGGTAAGGGCAAACTGTTAGTGGATGATGGGATTGCCGTTAAATTGGGTACCTTTGAGGTTTGCTAGGACGTGTTGAGATGATTCTTTGAGCTAGATTGATGCTTTAGAACAAAAAAATCCGAATATCATCGCTATTCGGATTTTTAAATTTCAGGCTAATCTTAGCGAGGCATTGATTTCAGCAGGATTATACGCCGCGATATTTTAATGATAGACCACGGATAAAGTTGCGCAGGATCTGATCGCCACAGGCTTTGAAGTTTTTATGGTCCGGGTTGCGGAACAGGGCACTTAATTCAGATTTAGACATTTGCACGTCGGCGAGCGCTAGGGTGGCCACAATATCTTCTTCACGCATTTCGAGGGCAACCCGTAATTTTTTGAAGATTAAGTTATTGTTTAAGTTTGATACTGGTTTGGGGATTTCAGCACCTTCACGCAGACCACGTTTTTCGATGATTAGACCATCTAAAAACTGACACAGGGTCGTATCGTTACAGGCCTTATAGCCTTCTTCCTCTTCTTTGCGCAGTAAGTTAATCATCTCTTCGGTGGAGACTTCTCGTCCAACTTTGGCAAAAATCTTAATCATTTTGGCATTGCTGAAATCGAATACGAAGCGTAAACGGCGCAAAATATCATTGTTTATCATGGTCATCTCTAGGCGCGGCTGCGCAGTCTGGTTTAAGAGCTGATAGTATATACCCAAACAACCTGAAGAGGCAGGATTCAGCGGTATTTGTGGTGTTAATCATTAATATCACGCTTGCGTTGAACACCTGCTAGGCCTTTACCCAGTACCAGTAAATAAAAAGTACGGCAAAAATAAGTAAATAACTTAAGCCTATCCAAGAGAGGCATTTCATCTTTGTACCGTAGCGGTCAGCTTCTGGGAGTTGGCTGCTGGTCATTAAGCGATAATTTAACCATGCAAAGACCACTGTGGTCATAAAGGCCAAGATCATCACAAACTCCAGTAATGGCAGCAGTGCGCCCTTAAAAAACAGGATTAACAACAATCCTAACGCACTGACACCGAGCATAATGCCTGTCAGACGTTTATCCGCTTGTACTTCTGACACTACTGACTTGGAGAGTAGTTGCCAGCCCATGTTTAGGGTGCGGCTATAGCCATCGATAACAGTTACTGTGGTGCTGAAAATACATAAAAACGCCACTATGCCAATCAAATAGCGGCTTTCACCGCCCATGACTTGGCTGTATAAGTTGATTAACTGATTTGCAAATTGGGCTCCCGATTCAGAGAAATGTTCGCCGCTGCCATGCATTATAAGGGCGCCCAAGGCCAGAAAAACCACCGCCAGCAGGGCGGTGACGATATAGCCTAAGTTAAAATCGAGCAGAGCTTGGGATGGTGTTACCGGTGAAGTCTTTTGTTTTTCCAGCAACCACAAGGAATTCCATGCGCTGACTTCAATCGGTGCTGGCATCCATCCCATCATCGCGACTAAAAATCCCACATGGGCCCACTGCCAAGGTGAGGGCGACACAAACTGACTTTCCAGTGGTTTCATATGATCAAATGCCAGCGCGACCGCAATTAAAGTGGTGAGCGTCAGGGCAAACATAATGATTTTGGTCAGTTTATCGAGCAGAGAATAATGCCCTAAAATCAATAACAACAGTGAGCTTATCAGCACCAGTAACGCCAAAATATCTATGGGTAACGGAATAAACTGGGTGAGCATGGCGGCTGTTAGCATGCAGACCCCAGCGGTGCTTGCAATAGAGGCGATCACATTGAGGCCTGTGAATAGCCATAGATAACCCGGTCCCTGTTTAAGATAACCATGCAGCAGGCTTTCCCCTGTGGCGGCGGTGTAACGGGCACCTGCGGCAAAAAATGGATATTTCAGCAAGTTCACGCCAAGAATGACCCAAGCCAATTGCCAACCAAATTCAGCACCTGCGCGAGTCGATGATACTAAATGTGAAGCCCCTATCGCGGCGGCAGCCATTAACACACCGGGCCCCATTGCTTGTATGCCAAGGGCGAGCTGTGCAGTCCAATTGATGGAGAGTGGTTTCACTTGAGAATTGTCCATAGCGTGATGCGTACTTCCTTATTAGTTTAATTTATCTGTTTGATATTAATGCAAACATTCTGTGTTTGAGTCGAGACATTGATGGTTAATAACCGTATTTGGAGGCGAGTAAGCCTTCGATACGCTTTAAACTTGCGGTTATTTCGACAAGCTGGCCGAGTAGCGCATTACCGTTTGTAGCGGGTAATGCTTCAGGTTGTGGATGCTTGTCACTCAAGCGCTCCTTCTGCTCCAAAATCTGTGCTCTAAAACTAGGGGCATCGACTATGCCCACTAGACTAATTAAGGCACCCGTTCCCGATTGTCCAGCAGTTTCGACTGTGAGTTTATGTAATCCCATTAGGCGCATTATGGGACCTTGGATTAAGGCGATATCGGTGATTTTATCTAAGGGAACGGTATTTTCGGTGCGGGTTAATATGCCTCTACGCACAATAAGTTTTTTGCTGGTGAGACGCGCGCTCATATTGTTGATATAGCGACGCGTCCCCCATAAGCCAAGAGGAAACCAAAGCAATAACAAAGGTATACCTACAATGCTTAGGGTGAAGTAAGCGGCCCCAGCGAGTAACCAATACATGCCTAAGTTGGCTTCAAATTCGGCTTCATGAATCGTTTGTTCTTGCATTTTCGTCCCTATTTTATGCAGTGAGTTGTTAACTATCTTGAGATGTTTGTGCTGAAAAATACATGGTTTTTATTAGTAACAAAAGTTTAACTTTTTCAGTGGGCCATTGACTTTGTTTCACAACACATTACCTTGAATATTGTTAATAAAAAGTTGAATTAAAGTAAATTAATTCCAACAATACTAAAGTTAGGGAATGCAAATGAAAAGACCTCAGATTCTACCCAATGCTTGTGCTATCGCGATCGCAATGGCGTTTGCCCCGAATGTTAGCTATGCAGCTGAAAATGGTGCTGATAAAGTTGAACGTATTGAAGTGACGGGTTCTCGTATTAAGCGTACCGATATCGAGGGACCATCACCCATTCAATCCATCGGCAAAGAAGATATTGCTAACATGGGGTTTGACAACCTGCAGCAGTTACTCGAGCGGATGCCTGCGAACGGTGCAGGTGCTTTCTCTACGCGTGGTAACAGCCAAGACTCAACAGCTAACGGTGGTGCTTCGATCAGTCTGCGTGGCTTAGGCCCTGATGCCACTCTGGTATTGATTAACGGTCGCCGTGTTGCGGCAAGTGCTTTTGCTGAAGGTATCACTAACTCCTTCGTCGACATTAACAACATTCCGGTTTCAGCGATTGAGCGAATAGATATTCTGAAAGATGGTGCGTCGGCGATTTACGGTTCCGATGCGATTGCGGGCGTAGTCAACATTGTCTTGAAAAAAGACATCGAAGGGATTGAGGTTAACTTAGGTTACGGCGATACCCCTGGTACGGGTTACGATGAAACCACGGCGAGTGTTGTCTGGGGAACCAAATCCGAAAAGGGCAGTGCATCTATTATCCTTGATTACTTTAAAAACGAAACGCTGTCAGCGACCGATTTAGGCCGTTTTGGCACTGCGGATCAAAGTCCTTATGGTGGTGAGGATTTTCGCTCTTCCCGTGGTTTCCCCGGTTATTTTTATGTTGATGGCGTGAAGACTATCGACCCATCCTGTCCGCCCGATCGCGCAACAGCTAGTGGCAGTTGTCTATTCGACTACGGCCCTTACAACCTAGTGATCCCTGAAGCTGAACGCATCGGGGCTATTGGTCAATTCGATTACCATTTCAATGACGATTTGACTGCTTTCCTCGAGTTAGCGGCGCAACATAACTCCTCTATTGCGGGTGGTGCGCCCACACCTCTGGATGAAGATGCGGCCTTAACTGTACCGGGTACCCACCCTAATAATCCTTGGGGCAAAGATATTGAAATCGGTCGTTTCCGTACTGTGGATGCGGGCGCACGCCGTTGGGATATTGAGTCTGATACCCTGCGTTTAGTTGCTGGATTACGTGGCACTATCAAAACTTGGGATTGGGAAGCCTCGGTACAACGCGGCCGCAGTGAATCGATGCAAACTGGCGATCGTAGCCAAGGTTGGGTCAGAACCGATTATCTACAAGCTGAGATCGATGCTGGCCGCTACAATCCTTTTGGTGGCACGATGAACTCGCAGGATGTGATCGATGCCATCACGACTAGCCTTGTCCGCCAAGGTTTGTCGAGCATGACTTCATATGCGGCGAACATTTCGGGTCAAGCGTTCACGCTGGCGGACCGCGATATTATGATGGCAGCGGGTGTAGAATACCGTGAAGAAAGCGTGAGCGACGTGCCGGATGAACAGTTCCAACGTGGGCTGATTTTCGGTACCGAAGCGGTTTCTGCGGCGGCCTCTCGTGACCAATACGCGGGTTATGTGGAGTTCTCTATTCCAGTGACAGATAACTTTGAGCTTCAACTTGCAGGTCGTTATGACCACTACAGCGATTTTGGTTCAACCACTAACCCTAAAGTGGCGTTCCAATGGGGGATTACCGATGAGCTGACGAGCCGTGGATCTTGGTCAACGGGTTTCCGTGCACCTTCATTAGCACAAATCGGTTTAGGTCCATCTCGCGAAAGTAGCTTCTTTATCGATACTTATCGCTGCGCCGCCGATGGTGTGGATTGTGAAGCGCTCGACTATAACACTGAATTCCAAGGTAACTCTGAGTTGGATGCCGAAGAGTCAGAAACATGGAACTTGGGGATGATTTGGGCACCAAGCCAGAAGTTTGATATCGGATTCGATGTTTACAGCATTACTCAAGATAACAAGATCGATAAGCAGCCATTGGGTGATATTTACACCGCAAACTGTAATGATCAAAACAGTACTGTGTGTGAGCGTTTAGCACCGCAAGTGGGTCAAACCTTAGGTCCTATCAGCATTATTCACTCAAGCTTTATCAATTTAAGCTCGCAGGATGTGCAGGGTGTTGACCTGTCAACCCACTATGGTCTTGAGTTAGATAACTTTGGTGATTTGAAGTTTGGTCTAGAGTACAGCTACTTACATAACTTCGAAAAAGACGGTCTCGATTACACTGGCGAGTACAAGTTCCCACAACATCGCTGGTTACTCACCACGAACTGGACCATGGATAACTTCGCGGCCAACGTAAACCTGAGTTATATCGGTGAATTCGAAGATACTCCAGATATCGACTTTGATGGCGTGTTAGACTTCGAAACCAACAAGTCTCGTATGGTTGATGCACAGTTATTAGTTGATATGTCAGGTAGTTACCGTTTCAACGAGATGTTTAAGCTGACATTAGGCGTGAACAATGTGTTCGATGAAGAGCCACCGTTTGCGATTGGTGACGGTGATACCGACCTCTATGGTTATGTGATTTCTGTACACAACCCTATGGGACGTTATATCTATACCAAACTGACAATGAACTTCTAATGAGTCATTGGCCGAGTCATTTGAAACGGCGCTTCGGCGCCGTTTTTGTATTTTACTCTGCCGCGACAGAGTGTATCTTCGTTCTCGTTAATCAGTCATCACTAAAAGGACGTTAATATGATCACCTTATATGGCATGCCCCGCAGCCGTGCATTACGAGTCGCCTGGGTGCTAGAAGAGTTAGGCGCCGAGTGGGCCTTTTCGTTTGTGGATATGAATAAGGGCGAGCACCGTAGCGCCGCTTTCTTAACGCTCAATCCCTGTGGCAAAGTGCCTGTGTTAACCGATGATAATCTTGTGTTGTCTGAGTCTGCGGCTATTTGCCTGTATCTGGCGGAGAAGTTTGGCAAGTTGTTACCTGAAGCGGGCAGTGCGGCATCGGGTCTGCATCATCAATGGGTGAGCTTTATTATTACCGAACTCGAGCAGCCTCTATGGACCCTAGGCAAGCATAAATTCGCGCTGCCGGAAGCGCAGCGTCATCCTTCCATCATGCCTTGCGCTGTGTGGGAGTTTAATAAGGCGGCGGCCTTGGCCGAAGCTATGCTGCCCGATAGTGACTTTTTACTCGGTGACACCTTGTCGGTTGCCGATATTCTGCTGGCACATACATTGATGTGGGGCACTTTATTTGAGCAGCAGATCCCGCCTAAATTGGCGGCGTATCGCGATAGAATTGCAGCGCGTCCTGCGCGTAAATCGGCGTTGGCCAAAATGGATGCTGTCGCTGCTGCGGCGCAGGTTTAATCTGATTTAGGCATTAAAAACAAAAGGGCAGAAGATTTACTTCTGCCCTTTTTGCTTAAGTCGTTTAGCGTTTATAGCTGAGTTGCCGCCCATTTCGCACGGCTTTCACGGCTCTCACTTAATCCATTTTGCTCACGGAATGCCTTGTAGGCTTCGACATCGAGATTGACTAAGCTAACATCCACTTCGAGCACCAGTTTACATTCTTTCTTAATGCGCCACGCCGCTGTGTTGTACAGCTCAGTTAACGGCAGCGAGCTTAAAAATTCAGGATTATATTGGGTGTAAACGGCTTGGGTTGGATACACCACGAAGGCTAGGTGACGTTTAGGCTCTTTCTTAAACAAGGCTTCGATTCCGTCTGTGGTATTCAGTACTTGCATCTCGATAATATCGTCGAGATCTAACAGCTTTTTCTGTGCCTGTTCAGGGGCCTGTGTTTCAGCATTTTCCCACGCTAAGACATCGGCTTCGCTGTGGTTGGTCAGTTGTCCAACTTGAGCCGCACTGAGGCTGAGTGATTGGCGTAAGTAGCTCATTTCGATGGCGTTCAAGCCAATATTTTTAGACATAATGCGGTTCTCAAGTTGATAAAAATACAATCTCGGTAAAATCAGTATTTGTTTTTAAGCCAAATATCTTCGACCCATTCCCAGAAGGATTCCCAATAAGTATCGGTAAAGTCACCATTTTGCCAGAAGTGAACTTGGCCATCCTGATCGATACAGTAAAAGTCATCGCCCAATTGGCAGATGGCGATTAAGTCCCTCGGCAAGCCGATTGACCAAGCATAGCAGGTGACTTCGGGTAAATAGGTGTGTGAATAGGGATCGGCTGCGGTCACAGGCTCAATCGCGCCATAAATCACATCACTGGCATGGAGTAGGTATTCCTTTAATTCCCGTGGCAGCGGGATCAAAATCTGTTCCTCAACCTCCACTAACTGCTCGAATGTCGGTAACTCGAGTGGCACAGGTACGGTTTCGCTGCGTTCTTGGAGTTGCTCAATAATGTCGTGCATGGAATTTCCTTAAGGGTCGCCTTATGGCGCGGGATTATATAGGGAAACAAGGCTGGATGCGAGGGAAGGGCTGTGAGCTTGTAGCAGGGATAGTTCGGCTTTTGTTTGCGTATTTGCAGCAGTGACGCTTTGGTTGAGTTTGGGGTTACGCCATAAAAAAGCGCTGGCATCTGTTTTCACAAATAGCCAGCGCAACAGTGGAAGTGGTACAGCGTTAAACGGTTAAGCGATAAAACAAACGGGTGATTAAGCAACTGAGTTAGTGAGCAGCAGTCCTTCATCGACGCGTTTGTAGTTAAGCCAAGCTTTGTGATACAGCTTATGGGACTCTTGGCGCAGCTTAGCGATCTGTGCCGTTTCAAACTCACTTAATGCACGTTGCTGTTTTATCGCATTTGCTTCAATTTGTTGAACCTGTTCGTAAACCTTGTGTTCTGGGCCGCTTTTAATGTCGGCAATATCCTTAAGGTGTAATTGAACTTCGGCAATCATGCCGCTTTCGGGCAAACGTACCAGTAAGTTAAGGTCGCGATAACCTGAGGCTTTAGGCTCGGCGAAACGGTTTTTCTGTTTTACGACCTGAGCTTGCTCGCTTAATGCGTAATAGCTTTGCATCAGCTCAGAGATGCTGTTACTGACAATGCTGGCGCGGGCAAGGTCGGTGATCTGGCTTGCATCCCCCTTAAATTTGCTGGCGACCTTCTCGGCGGCGCGTTGATAGCTTTTTACGTCGGGCAAAATCACCTGCGCCTGTGTATCCGCAGTGACTCGTTGCAATAAGTTACCTAGCTCATTTTGGGCAATAGGGGCATTTGAATACAGTTTATCTAAACAGCTTAAAGATTGGCGTGGTGTGTCGAAGGTTTGGGTATTTAGTGCATATAGCCCTTGCAGATCATGGCTTTGAGCTTGCCTTGCACTATAGCTGCTACGTTCGGCTCTGCTGTCATTGATATCTAGAGGATTGGCTACACCGGTGCGGGTCGATAATAAGAGTAGAAAGATAAAAAAGGTACGAAACAACTTATTCATAACGGCCTACTTCCTTATGGGAGTGATACACATCACAGGGATACCATAGGCTGACGTTGCTTAATTAAAGCTGAATCAATGATGAAGACTTGTTCATGTTTGGCTTAGGTTCACATTTTTCGCACCTAAAAAAATGGCACCGCTATTGTGAGCGGCGCCATTGCGCTTTCATGATTATGTCGCGTTAACTACAATCTTGAATTAATTTGGCATTACCAAATTTTTACGCGTTTCTCTGGCGCGATATACATTGCATCACCTGGTTTCACATCATAGGTGGTGTAAAACTCTGGCATGTTAGACAGTGCACCCAGTGCGCGGAATTCCGCTGGTGAGTGTGGATCTGTCGCTACGCGGTTACGCAGGGCTTCTTCTTTGGCTTTTGCACGCCAAATTTGGGTGAAGCCGATGAAGAAACGTTGGTCGCCAGTCAGACCATCGATAACTGGGGCTTCTTTACCATTGAGTGACTTTTTGTACGCGCGGTAAGCAATAGTCACGCCTGATAAGTCACCGATGTTTTCACCTAAGGTCAGGCTGCCGTTCACGTGCAGATCGTCAAACACATAGTAACCATCGTATTGTGCAATCAGCGCCTTACCACGGGCAGAGAATTCTTCTAAGTCTTTCGCTGTCCACCAGTCACGCATATTACCATCGCCATCGAACTTAGCACCTTGGTCGTCGAAACCATGGCCCATTTCGTGACCAATTACTGCACCGATACCACCGTAGTTGACAGCGTCATCCGCTTCCATGTTGAAGAATGGTGGTTGCAGAATGGCAGCTGGGAACACGATTTCGTTCATGGTTGGGTTGTAGTAGGCGTTAACCGTTTGTGGGGTCATGTGCCACTCGTCTTTATCGATTGGCGCGCCTAACTTAGCCAGTGACTTAGCGTGCTCAACTTCGCTTGCGCGAACCGCGTTACCAATCAAATCATCGGCTTTGATGGTCAGTTTGCTGTAATCTTCCCACTTGTTTGGATAACCAATTTTCGGGTTGAATTTCGCTAATTTTTCGGCAGCAGCTTGCTTAGTGGTATCGCTCATCCAAGTCAGATCTTTGATGCTGTCGCCGTAGGCACCGCGCAGGTTTTCAACCAGTGCTTGCATACGCTCTTTAGCTTCTGGAGCGAAGTGACGCTTCACGTACACTTTACCCACCACTTCACCTAATACACCGTTGACTGCCGCAACACCACGCTTCCAACGTGGTTCTTGTTCTTCTTGACCGTTAAGGATTTTAGAGAAGAAGGCAAAGTTTTCGTTGTCGAAGTCTTCGCTCAAGTTGCTCGCCGCGTGGGTCAGCACTTGCCATTGCATGTAGGTTTTCCAAGTTGCTAGATCGGTCGTTTTGAGGACTTCGTTCAGGCCTTGGATATAGCTTGGTTGGTTAACGATAATATCGGTTTGTTTGTCAGCACCTAATGCCGCTAAGTAGCCTGTCCAGTCGATATCTGGCGCTAAGCTTGGCAGATCTTTAACTTGATAAAGGTTATAGGATTTAGTGCTATCGCGGGTTTCAACCACATCCCAATGTTTAGCGGCAATGGCGGTTTCAAGTGCGAGGATAGATTCTGCACTGGCTTTTGGATTGGCAAGGCCAGCTAGCGTGAACATTTTTTCGATATGAGCAAGGTAAGCTTTACGAATATTAACGAAACGCTCTGACTCGTGAAAGTAGTAGTCTTTTTCTGGCAGGCTTAGGCCGTATTGATACAGGTGAGTCGCGTAACGGCTAGAGTTTTTCGCATCGATATCGATGTAGAACGCCATTGGTGTACCTGCGCCCATGATCTGGCTATGGGCGAAGTATTTAACCAGTTCGTTTTTATCTTTTAAGGCGTTGATGGCATCAAACTCGCCTTTGAGTGGTGTTACACCTAGTTTGTTTAATGTGGCAGTGTCCATAAATGAACGATAAAGATCGGCCACTTTTTGCTCGTCAGTGCCTTCGGCTAGGTTTGGCGTAGCTGCGACTTCTTCGATAATCGCTTTGACATCGTCACGGGATTTTTCACGCAGATCGTAGAAGGCTCCAATGCTAGTGCGATCGGCTGGAATTTCAGATTTTTTTAGCCAAGTACCGTTAACATATTTATAGAAATCGTCCTGTGGACGTACTGATTTATCAAAGTTGTCAAATTCGATACCAGAACCCAATGCTTTAGTGACAGCGGCAGCTGTGGCGGTTTTAGCGGTTTCGGGCGCGCTAACTTGTGCTGGTTTGTCATTACAGGCAGTAAGGCCCGCGATAAGTGAGGCACACAGTCCCCCAATGAGTACTTTTCTCATGTCGTTTCCTTCGAGTTTGTTATTGTGCCCATATCTGGGGCTATTTGGGTTCTAAATGGGATTGCTTCAGGCGCAATGCAACGTATGTTAATGCTTTAGTGGGAATCGAAACAAGGTGATTACACTTTTAAAGATGGATTTATTATCTGGCAGTTGTAACTAAAAATTACCATAACTTAAATTGACCTAAAAAGCAGCAAACATACCGTATGCAAGCATTACCGAGTTAGTAGGTACTTATTTTATTTACGCCGACGTACTGAAGTCGTTTTAGTTTAGGCTTTGTCCTTTTATTGATTGGGCTCATAATACGTCAGTTTTCATTTATTGAAGTTGAGTCATCAAGTGCGTTTAGACAAATTTATCTGTGAAAGTACCTCACTTACACGTTCCCTAGCTAAAAAAGCCTTACACCGTGGTGAGATTACCTGTGACGGCGTTGTAGTCAAAGACTCTGGCTTTAAAGTGCTTGAGGGGATGCAAGTATGCCTCGACGGCGAGCCTATTTCTCTCGTTGGCGAACGTTATCTTATGCTCAATAAGCCCGTTGATACGATTTGCTCGACCATAGATGAAGCCTATCCATCGGTATTGAGTTTGCTGGATATCGAAAAGCCTGAAACATTACACATTGCTGGCCGTTTAGATGCCGATACCACAGGTTTAGTGCTGATCACTAGCGATGGTCAATGGTCGCATCGGATCACCTCGCCGAAAAAAGACTGTGGCAAGCGTTACTTAGTGACGTTAGCAGAGCCTGTGGATGAGAGTCTGATTGGCGTCTTTGCCGCTGGAGTGGAGCTTAGAAACGAGGACGGCCTGACAAAACCCGCGGTGCTTGAAATCATTGAGCCACAGTTGGTGCGTTTAACCATTACCGAGGGTAAGTATCATCAAGTAAAGCGGATGTTTGCCGCAGTGGGCAACCATGTGGTTGGCTTGCATCGTGAAAGTATTGGCAAAATTGAATTAGATTCCGAACTTGCCCTAGGCGAATGGCGCTATCTGACGAGCGAAGAAATCGCCTCGATTTAACACCATTTGGCTAAAAAAATGCCGCTCCTGATGAGCGGCATTTTTATTGCTATTTTTATCGCTAATTCGTGTTTTCTGATAAGGCTATTGTTTTTTCAGGATCAGATTACCGCTAATTGTATCCATCTTCACACTGGCGCTACCAGCACCCGTTTGGAAACTTAAGGATTCATTCGGTACGTATTTTTGTCTTTGTGGCACATCTTGGCTCAAGCCGTTTTTGATTTTGCCGCCTGGGCCGCCATTGAGCTCGAAGCTGGCATCGGGCACATCGGCAAAGCTTAAAGTCATATCGCCACTGACACTTTCAAGATTAACTTTATTAAAGACTTTGGCTAGCGACACTTGGGTGTCGCCGCTAACGGTACGTACATTAACTTCTTTAGCGGTTTTAAAGTCGCCATTAATTTCGCCTGAAACCTGCTCGACGTTGACTTTGTCGGCTAAGGTTTGGCTGCTGAGATCGCCACTGACTAAGCGGTATTTAATTTCGCCTTTGCTTTCAGAATCTTTAATCTCGCCAGAAACTGTATCTAACATCACTTTACCTGTTAATCCTTTGGTGGTGATATCGCCTGAGACAGTGTGTAGCGTCGGATTACCCCCCAAATTATCGGCGCTGATATTGCCACTAACGGTATTGAGTTCAAGCTCGCCTTGAGTCTGGCTGATTTGTAGATTAGCTGAAATCGTATCGGCATTGAGCTTAACGGTTTTAGGTACTTTAATGGTGAGCTTTGAGCCATTGTTGTCACTGCCGTTATAGTGGCGTGGCATTTTATCTTCGATATTCAGATTGTTACCTTTCTGCTCAAAGACAAAACCTTCGCTTAGCTCATCCAAAGTGCCGGTCACGCTGACTTCATTTTTATCCCAGCTTTGAATTTGCACGTCGCCCCGTTGGATTTTTATTTGCAGCAGAGTATCGCTGCTAATGGGTAACTGTTTATCCACACTTTCAGCGGCGAACACGCTGCCCATAAGACCAAGGTAAAGTGTTGACACTAATAGACTGGTTTTCGTGAGGGTAAAATGGCTCATATGCTATTTCCTTGTGTTGAGTTTTGAATCGGAAGTTTTTGGCCTTGTTGTAGCAAATCGAGTTCACGTTGTTGCACCCAAAGCCAGAGTTGCCAAAGTTGTTTGTCGGTTGGATTAGCCTGTAATGCTTGATAAATCTGTTCGCCGGCACGACGTAATTCCGCTAAGCCTTGCTCTAATGGCGCGCTAAAGCGGCTCGTTTGCCAAGCGACTACCGTTGGGGTCTGTGCGAGGCTCGTCACCTGGGCTTGATGTGTCTGGGCTATTTGGCTTAGCAGAGCTTGCAGCACTTGCTCATCATCCGCAGCTTGGCTGGCGATTTGTTCTGGGAGCGACGTTTTTACCGGAGCTTGAGTGTAGAACCCGAAGAACACCGCCAGCACTATAGTTGCGGCAATCGCCCATTGCGCACCTTGTAGTCGCGGCGCTTGGCGACTCGCTGGTTGCGACGCCAATGGCTTATCCATACGTTTTTCGATGCCTTGCCAAAGATCCCGTTCGGGCGTTAGTGTTTTGGGGGTATCATCAATCAACTGCTGGAGCTTGGCCTCGCGAGCATTATTAGATAAGGACATTACAGCATCTCCTGTAGTAATTGCTTGGCTCTGTGGTACTGGGTCTTACTGGTTCCCACGGCAATACCAAGTAATTGTGCAATTTCTTCATGTTGATAGCCTTCAATCGCGCAGAGTACAAACACGATACGCGCCCGTTCTGGCAGTTTGAGGATCAACTTGTCTAACCCTTGATAATGTTCATCGGCGCTTGAATGTTCATCGTCACTCTCCATTGGGATAAAACGTGCCCAAAACGACTTTTGCTTACGGATAAAGCTCAGTGCCTGATTTACACAAATACTGTGTAACCAAGTTGAGAACTGACTCTCTCCCCTAAATTGCGGCAATTTCTGCCACACCAAAATAAAGCACTCTTGGGTGATTTCTTCTGCCTGCGAGGCTTGGCCAGATAATCGCAGTGATAGGGCATATATCCTTGGATGATGGTGTAAATACAGCTGCTTAAATGCGGCTCTATTACCTTGGCTAGCCAAGGTGATGAGGTCAAATTCTGACATTGCATTGTTGAGTGGGAGTCTCCCTGCCGTCACAGCCTTTTCCTGTCATCTGAGTGAATGTTTATAGATTGGACGCTCTGAAAAGCACAAAAGGTTTGTATCCGATAAAAATAAATTTTTTATCAGTTCATTTAGCATCACTTGTTCGAGTTTTATAGTAAAATTAGCGGCAAAAATTTAGAGTTAAGTTTATGAACTTACAGGTTTTATACCAGTTGGTATTCTGAATGATAACTCTATGAAAGTAAAATCACAGATTATACTTTCATAGTTGCCACTATACTTGGCTGTCAATGTAAATCGAAAAATGGAGAAAGTTCCGAAGCGGATAAAACAATAAATGAAAGATGAACTTTTTATGTCAAGGCTATATTTACTGTAAAAGACGTGACTCCCAACTATCTTTTTAAGAGATGTTATTTATTAGGGGCTTTTTATGTTAATCCGCTCGAAATTGTTACTCAGTGCTGCTGTATCCGTTACGGCCGTGATAGCCATGTTTGGATTGCAGCTTTATACAAATTCAGTTGAGTCGGAACTCTCCCACGCGGCGCAAAACGTGCTCGAACTTGAGCGTGACGTGTTGTTACTGCGTAAAAATGAAAAGGACTTTTTTGGCCGTAAAGATATTCAATATGTTGAAAAACATAAACAAGTTCATGCCTCAATTGATGACATGATTCCTAAGCTTGAAAAAATCTTTAAAAAATACGATGTACCTATTACTTCCCTCGAAAGTTTTGACCGCAATTTAAATCAATATCAACAGGCCTTTAATGAGGTTGTTCAACTGCAACAAGAAATTGGCTTAACACTCAAAACAGGTCTCTATGGCACCTTAAGAACTGCGGTGCACAATGTGGAATCCATGCTGAAGGAATACGATCAACTTTCTTTGCAAGTTGCCATGTTGCAGCTTAGACGCAATGAAAAAGATTTTATGTTGCGCCGTGAAATGAGCTATGTCGAGACCTTCGATGCCAATATTGCTTTGTTTAATAGCAGCTTAAGGGCATCAAGTTTAGATATTGATGCGCAAAATAAAATTGTTGCATTGATCGAACAATATCAAAAAGACTTTAAAAGCCTCGTTAGTAAAGAGCAGCAACTGGGTTTAGATGAAAAACAGGGCACGATGGCACAGTTAATCGCCGCGAATAAATTAACAGAATCTAGCGCCGATGAACTGCATAACCTTGCATTGAAAGCAATTGATGAGACTGATAATAGCAGCAGGAATATTGGAATCGCTGTCTTTCTGATAATTGCATTAATCCTCGGCATAATTACTTACCTAATAATCCGTAGCATTATTAACCCCGTTGAGCGCATTACACAGGTTATTTCACGCATCGAAGTGAGTAAAAACTTAACCCTAAGATGCGATGTATCAACGCAAGATGAGTTAGGCAAAATTGCACAGCATTTCAATAGCATGGTGGGCAGTTTCCAGCAGCTTATCGAGCAGGTTATTGAGTCTGCCTCTACTATCAAAACCTCAAGTAAGAGTGTCTCAGAGAATGCCATGCTTGCCTCTGAAGGTGTTGCGCAGCAACTTAACGAAACTGATATGGTGGCTACCGCGATTACCGAAATGGGCGCCACCATTGATGAAATCGCTAAAACGACCGAGCTTGCGGCACTCAAAGCGGGTAAAACCCATGATAACGCTCAGTTGGGGCAAACTGAGGTAGAGCAGACGATTCTTAAAATTAGACAGTTATCTGAGCAAATTAATACGAGTGCTTCAGTGGTGGACGAGCTTGAGCGCGATAGCGAAACCATTGGCAGTGTGCTTGATGTGATCCGCGGCATTGCTGAGCAAACCAACTTACTCGCACTCAATGCGGCGATTGAAGCGGCGCGTGCTGGAGAGCAGGGGCGTGGATTTGCTGTTGTGGCTGATGAGGTGCGTAGTCTAGCGATGCGAACCCAGACATCGACACAGGAGATTGCTAATATTATTCAAACCTTGCAAAGCCGAACCCGTTCTATTGTGCAATTAATGGATGCGAGCCAAAAACAAGGTGCAGAGAGTGCTGAGCAGGCCGCAGCAGCGGGGGAATTACTAAAGCTTATCAATAATGACGTTCGAAACATTATGGATATGAGTACGCAGATTGCTGCTGCAATTGAAGAGCAAAGTATGGTGGCTGCTGAAGTGAATAAGAATGTTGTGGTGATCCGCGATATTGCGGAGCAATCTTCCCATGCCGCCGATGCTAATGCTTCGGCATCGGACGAGTTAAGAACCCGAGCCGAGTATTTGGTGAGTGCTGTGAGCCATTTTAAGATCTAAACGATTATGCTAGAGGCGCACCTTGGGGAGCGTTTCTATAGCATTTTGAGGCGCAGTTTGTGGATGGATAAGGCAGAAGTCGATTCAATCCTAAAATGTAAACTAAGACCAAAGCTAAAACGCGCAAACAAAAAACGCACCTTGAGGTGCGTTTTTTTATGCAAGTGCCGTAAGATTAGTGGCTGAACATTGCAGAGATAGACTCTTCGTTGCTTACACGGCGAATGGCTTCCGCCAATACCGCCGACATCGTCAGTTGAGTCACTTTCGCCACTTTCAGCATTTCAGGGCTTAAAGGTACGGTATCTGTGACGATCACTTCATCGATCACTGAGTTGGTGATATTTTCAGCCGCTTTGCCAGAGAACACTGGGTGAGTTGCGTAAGCAAATACGCGGTTTGCACCATGTTCTTTCAAGGCTTCAGCCGCTTTACACAGAGTGCCGCCTGTGTCGATCATATCGTCAACGATAATGCAGTCACGGCCTTGAACATCGCCGATAATGTGCATGACTTGTGCAACGTTTGCCTGTGGACGACGTTTATCGATAATGGCCAAATCAGAATCGTCTAACAGTTTTGCCACTGCGCGAGCACGAACCACGCCACCGATGTCAGGAGAGACAACCACAGGGTTATCTAACTTCTTCGCAACCATGTCTTCTAATAGCACTGGGCTACCAAATACGTTATCAACAGGAACGTCGAAGAAGCCTTGGATCTGCTCAGCGTGTAAATCACAGGTTAAAACGCGGTCAACACCGACGCTAGACAGGAAGTCAGCAACCACTTTTGCCGTAATAGGTACACGTGCGCTGCGGACGCGACGGTCTTGACGAGCATAACCAAAGTAAGGAATAACAGCAGTGATACGACCAGCAGATGCACGGCGTAGCGCATCAACCATCACGATCAGTTCCATGAGGTTATCGTTAGTCGGCGCGCAGGTGGATTGGATGATAAACACATCGGCACCACGTACATTTTCGTTGATTTGGACACTGATTTCACCATCGCTGAAACGACCAACCACTGCGTCTCCGAGTTTACAAAATAGACGATCGGCTATCTTCTTAGCGAGACTGGGGGTGGCATTCCCAGCAAAGAGCTTGATGTCGGGCACTGTATGAACCTCAGGCGTTTGCTTTATATTTTAGTGGCTAGAGCAACGACGATGCGGGGACGGGAGCGGACCCGTGGGCGATCGTGAAAAAAGTTGCTCTAGAAGAAAGTAGTTTATGGACGATTGAGTCGCACTATGAGCGGCGAAATATTCATCCCTTTTGCAACAAATCCTTGCATATCAGACGGTAATTTCGCCAAGGCTGCGAGAGCTTGCTGCTGCGACGAAAACTCCCCAAACACGCATGCGCCCGTTCCGGTCATTCTCGACGGCGCATATTCTAGCAGCCAGCCTAAGGCCTTGGCAACTTGAGGGTATTTAGATACGACCAGTTCTTGGCAATCATTTCTCCAAGATTGGCTCAGTAAAGTGTCAATGCCAAGCTTAGGCGTATTACGCGGCAGCTGCGGATCTTGGAATACCGCTGCGGTAGAAACATGAGCGTCAGGGGCAATGATTAAATACCATAATTCAGCGGGATTAACCGTCTGTAAACACTCTCCAACTCCCTCGGCAAATGCAGCGAAACCATGAATAAAAACAGGGATATCGGCACCGAGTTTTAATCCAATTGCCGCTAATTCATCATGAGACAATTGGGTATTCCATAACTGATTCAAGGCGACAAGTGTGGTGGCTGCATCCGAGGAGCCACCGCCTAAACCGCCGCCCATGGGCAGACGTTTATCGAGCCAGATTTCAGCACCGCCACGATAACCTGTAGATTGTTGCAGTGATTTTGCGGCTCGCAGAATTAAGTTATCGCTATCCGCGACAACGTTTGACATGTCCGAGTGCAAAATCAGTTCAGGTGTGTCAGTCACTCGAAAGTCGAGTTGATCGCAACAGTCAACAAATTGAAATAGGGTTTGCAACTCATGGTAACCGTCACTGCGGCGTCCGTTGATATGCAAAAACAGATTGAGTTTGGCGGGAGCTGGCCAATTGCGTGAAATCTCTTGGGACATGCTAAGGTTTTTCTCCGAGCAGTATTGAGGGTTTACCTAAGGCTTGCCATTGATTGAGCTGAAGCTTGAGCTGTAAATCACCGCGTTCGAGCGTTAATTGGTAAGGCACCTTAGCGCCACTTTGGGATTGCCAGCTTAAAAATGTGACTAACCAAGGCGGTGGCGTTTGCACATTTTGCAGTTGCTTAGTTTGGCCTGTACTATCAACGGCGATAACGCGATCTAAACTGCCAACTTGCCCTGTGATCCACAGGGGCAAATCGTTAATCGGGATGGACCAGCCACTGACGCGTTCAAGTAAGGCTTGGGCGTTATTATCACGAAAATCTTTGCCATCAATATGTAGGTGAGCCGAGTGAGGCGTCGCCTCCAAAGTCAATACTGTAGTACCTAACATCGTCGTGAGTGTGAGCTCGTCGCGTTCCTCGCTGTGGCGCCAATAGAGATTGGCACTGAGCTTATCTTCAGGTGTGCGGATAGCGAGTTTACCCTGTAGCTCCCACGCTTTAGCTTGGGCTGCATTATCGACCGTAATAGGGCTGAGATCGGTCATAGGCGGCAGTGTTTCACAGCCGCCTAAAAACAATAGTCCGCTCAAGGCGATACAAGAGAAAATGGATTTTGTGAAGCGCTTCAAATTATTCATCTATAACTGATATACCAAAGTCCTTATGATACGAGGGCTTGGAAAGAATACCAATGCCATTTGTAAAAATTTCCATTGGCAGTCACTTGGGATAACTTCAGTCGTGCTAATCGGTAATTGTCTATCATTGATAGAAAATTTAGGTAAGAAGTTAGACCTTTATTCGGTTTTGTTAAGCGTATTCTGTTTTTAGTTGGGCCAATTCAGTAGAATGCCCTTATTAAGATAGACGCCAAGAATCTAGAAAAGAGTCAGATGAGCCTTGTAGCAATCGGTATTAACCATAAAACAGCCACGGTAGACCTGCGTGAGAAAGTCGCCTTCTCTCCAGACACAATTCATGATGCCATGAAGAGTCTGGCCAGTCGTACGCGCTCCGGTGAAGCCGTTATCGTCTCGACCTGTAATCGCACTGAGTTGTATTGTAACAATGGCGATGAGGCCGATATCATTGAATGGCTTGAAGAATTTCATGGCCTAGAGCATAAAGATGTCGCGCCCTGCCTCTACAATTATCACGGACAAGAGGCTGTGAGGCATTTGATGCGCGTTGCTTCGGGTCTTGACTCGTTGATCCTGGGTGAGCCGCAGATTCTTGGTCAAGTTAAACAAGCCTTTGTCAAAGCCAAAGAAGCCGGCACTGTCGCCTTAACTATTGACCGCTTGTTCCAAAATACTTTCTCTGTTGCTAAAAAAGTGCGTACCGAAACCGAAATCGGTGCCGCTGCTGTATCGGTCGCTTTTGCGGCCGTGAGCATGGCAAAGCATATCTTCTCTTCGCTGTCGACCACTAAGGTACTGTTAATCGGTGCGGGTGAAACGATAGAGCTAGTAGCTAAGCATCTTAAAGATAACGGTGTTGCCTCAATGGTGGTGGCAAACCGTACTTTAGAGCGCGCTCAAAGCATGTGTGAAGAGTTCAATGCTACGGCTATTACGCTGGCACAGATACCAGATTTTCTCCCTAAAGCCGATATCGTGATATCCTCTACCGCCAGCCCGCTACCAATCCTTGGTAAAGGCATGGTAGAAAAAGCGCTAAAGCAGCGTCGCCATCAACCTATGTTATTGGTTGATATAGCAGTTCCCCGGGATATTGAGCCGGAAGTCGCCGATTTGGACGATGCGTTTCTGTATACAGTGGACGACCTGCATAGCATTATTGAACAGAATAAGGCTTCCCGTAAGGAGGCCGCCGAGCAAGCTGAATTAATTACTGAAGAACAATCTCACCTCTTTATGGAGTGGGTGCGTTCTTTAGAGTCGGTCGATAGTATTCGCGAGTATCGCAGCCAGAGCATGGCGATAAAGGATGAGTTAGTGGAACGCGCCCTGAATAAATTAGCGCAGGGGGGCGACACTGAGCAGGTATTGATTGAACTAGCCAATCGCCTGACCAATAGACTCATTCACGCACCCACCCAAGCCCTCACGGTGGCGAGCCGTCAGGGGGATTTGAATACATTAGGTCAGTTAAGAACAGCGCTCGGATTAGATAAAAACTAAGGTTAGCGAGTTAAATGAAGGAATCCGTTATCCGCAAGCTGGAAGGCTTGCTCGAGCGCAACGAAGAAGTCTTAGCTTTGCTTGGTGATGCGTCTGTCATTGCCGATCAGGATCGTTTTCGTGCGTTATCCAAAGAATATTCTCAGTTAGAAGAAGTAGTTGCAGGCTTTAAAGCCTACCAGCAGGCACAGGCGGATCTCGAGTCTGCTAAGGAAATGCTGGAAGAAGATGACGCTGAAATGCGTGAAATGGCGCAGGAAGAAATCAAGGCTGCTAAAGCTGAACTTGAACGTCTCGAAGCCGAACTGCAAATTCTGTTACTACCAAAAGATCCTAACGACGACACTAACGCCTTTATCGAAATTCGTGCCGGTGCGGGTGGCGACGAAGCGGCGATCTTCGCGGGCGACTTATTCCGTATGTATAGCCGTTATGCTGAAGCCAACCGTTGGCAGCTCGAGATCATGAGCTCGAACGAAGGCGAGCATGGCGGTTTTAAAGAAATCATCGTTAAAGTCAGTGGTGAAGGCGCCTACGGTAAACTCAAATTTGAATCCGGTGGTCACCGCGTTCAACGTGTACCTGAAACCGAGTCCCAAGGCCGAGTTCACACTTCCGCAGTAACTGTGGTAGTAATGCATGAAGTGCCTGAAGCTGAGGCGATTTCCATCAATCCTGCCGATCTTAAGGTTGATACCTTCCGCTCATCGGGCGCCGGTGGTCAGCACGTTAACAAAACCGATTCTGCCATTCGTATTACCCATATTCCAACTGGGATTGTGGTGGAATGTCAGGATCAACGCTCGCAACATAAAAACCGCGCACAAGCAATGAGCGTGTTAGCGGCGCGTATCCAAGCCGTAGAAGATGAAAAACGCCGCAGCGCTGAAGAGTCAACTCGTCGTAGTCTGGTCGCCAGTGGTGACCGTTCTGAGCGGATTCGTACCTATAACTTCCCGCAGGGCCGCGTGAGTGAACACCGTATTAACTTAACCCTATATCGCTTAAACGAAGTGATGGAGGGTGACTTGGATGCGATTTTAGGACCGCTGATGCAAGAACATCAGGCAGATTTATTAGCCGCACTCGCTGACGAGCAGGGGTAATTTTGGCTGATCAATCCTGTATCGCCGAGGCCCTGCAATGGGCCTATGTACAGCTAGCTTCAACCTCTGAATCCGCCCATTTGGATGCAGAGGTTTTATTATTGTATTGCCTCAATAAGAATCGTGCTTATCTGTACACTTGGCCTGAAAAAGCCTTGAGCGTAGAACAGTGGAAACGCTTCCAGCAAATGGTGCAACGGCGTCAGCAAGGCGTACCTGTGGCTCACATTGTTGGCGAGCGTGAGTTTTGGTCACTGCCCTTTATTGTGAATGACACGACCTTGATCCCTCGTCCTGATACTGAGATCCTCGTCGAATCCGCCCTCAACCTACCCCTTGAAAGCCATGCAAAAGTGCTCGATCTGGGAACGGGAACCGGCGCGATTGCACTGGCTTTGGCTTCTGAACGCGCCGAGTGGCAAATTACCGCGGTGGATAAAGTGGAAGATGCGGTCGCGCTGGCAAAGGCGAATCGCACTAATCTGAAACTTGAACAGGTTGAGATACTACAAAGCGATTGGTTTAGCGCTATCACTTCCCGTGACTTTGATTTAATTGTTTCCAATCCGCCCTATATCGATGAGGCCGACGAGCATTTACACCAAGGTGATGTGCGTTTTGAGCCACAAAGTGCGCTTACTGCCGCCGATGAAGGGTTTGCTGATCTTTACTACATTGCAAAAACTGCTCGAGATTATTTAAAGCCCAATGGTTATATATTGCTTGAGCATGGTTTTGAACAAGCAGTTAAACTCAGGGCAAAACTCACTGAGCTAGGTTACCAAAATGTCGCTACCGTGCGGGATTTTGGCAGCAACGATAGATGCACTATGGGTAAGTGGATGGGATTGATTGGAATTTAATATTTGCTCCAATCTAGCTGAGTGCCCAAAAACGCCATTGATTACCCGTCAATGGCGTTGTTGTCTATGTATCTGCTGAGATTATTAGTCTTTATAAGATCATGACAAGACGTCTTAAAATCACATTTTATCTTTAAGAAGCTACAGCTCCTTGACCATAAAGAATTTACTGCCGGTTTCGGGATAGGCTTGCTGTACCCACTGCACACGATATCCGTGGCGCTCATAGAAAGGTTTTGCTTGAAAATCTAAGGTATCGAGCAGAACAAATTGGCAGCCGCGTTGTTTGGCTTTGCTTTCAGCCTCGAGTAATAAGCGTGAGCCGATGTTTTGCTGGCGTAATGCTTCATCCACCCACAGATAGTCGATTAAGAACCAATTGCCGAAGGTCTTGCCGCTTAAGCCCGCAAGTAAGGTGTCTTGCTCATCCTGCAACTTTACGCCTAGGTTTTGGCGTTGCAGCGTTTGCCAGTGCTGCTGATTAAATTCGACGATTTTTTGCTTTACCGTGTCGGCAAACTCGGTGGACTCATCGTCAATTATCATTAAATTCATCATGGTTTCCTGCAAAGTGCGCGACGGGGCCCGTCTGTGAATCTCGAGTGTTAGGCATTGGTCTGGCGTTATGATTAGGGTAAACTAGCGCCTTTGTCACTGGCCATAAGTATCACAATGGAAACTTTTTACAGTCTTTATCCTGCTGTTAAGCACCTGCACTTAACCTTAATTGCCGTGAGTGTGCTGTTTTTTGTCGTTCGTTTTGTGTTGCATTTACGTCAGTCAGCACTGATGGGCAAGAAGGTCTTTAAAGTCGCTCCCCATGTGATTGACACTTTCTTGCTACTTTCTGGTTTAACTTTGTGCTTTATGATCAAGCAATATCCCTTTGTGGATCCTTGGTTGACCGAAAAGATTGGCGCTGTCGTTGCTTATATTGCCTTGGGTGTAATTGCAATAAAAGCCAACAGAAACAAACTTTTCAAAGTATTCGCCTTTCTCGGCGCTATAGGTTGGTTGGTCTACGCGGCTAAATTGGCGCATTTTAAACAAGCGGTATTATTGGGTTAATGGGTAAATACACTCTGCAAGATGGCATTGCTTTGCCCGAGTCGGCATTGGATGTAGGTGCTCACCTTGGCTTTTCAAACCTCGAAGCGGCGAAATGGGCTTGGTTTGAATTGGCTGGAGCCGTATTAAGTCATTATCTGGTAGATCAACAGCAACGCTTAAAGGCTTTGTTTCGTTGGTTTTATCAGGATTTAGGGTTCTGTGTTCGCGACAACTACTTCAGCACCGAAGCGGCGGACTTAGGCACTTGTCTTATCACTAAACAGGGTAATAGCACCACGCTGGCAACGGTATTGATGCTACTGGCCAAGCAGCTCGATTTAGAGCTCGAGGCCCTGCTATTACCGGGTAATACCGTGCTTCGCAGTAACGTTGGTGGCGTTGTTCGTTATCACGATCCGCTGACGGGCAAAGAGCTGACGAAACACCAGCTGCATGTGTTAGTGCGCGGTGAGTTGGGTAATGCGGCTGAACTTAAGCCAAGTTATTTAAAAGCTGCGTCAATAAAGAAGCTGATTTCGCGCATGCTGCATGAGCTTAAGGCGGGTTGTATTGTCTCCCATCAATTTGAGGCGGCGATGGAGTGTTGTAACTTGTTGCTTCAGTGGCATCCCGATGATGTGCATTTGAACCGTGAGCGCGCTTTTATTGCGCAGCAACTTGGATGCATTAATGTTGCTGCGGCCGATCTACAACATTTTGTCGATAACAGCCCACACGATCCTGTTATCGAAATCGTTAAGATGCAGCTCAAAGAACTCAGTGAACACGCTGAAATCTATCATTAAATCTTAAAGGAGAGCCTTACAGGCTCTTCTTGTTTTTCTAAAACAATAACTAACCGGGCGAATGGGAAGTTTGCCCACTAACTGCAAACGGCAGTTTTTAGCATAAATACAATAACAACTGTACCAAACAGGGAGAACACACATGGCAAGTACGGCATTAGTTACCAATGACGCGGTAGCGCTGGGGATTTTAGCGACGATTCTGGGATTTGTGTTTTATACCAGTACGAGCAGTCATCCATTTTGGCAAAAGTTTTACCGTTTCATCCCAGCGTTATTACTCTGCTATTTCTTGCCTTCATTGCTAAACACCTTTGGGGTGATTGATGGCCATACATCACAGCTTTATCCTGTAGCTTCTCGCTATTTATTACCCGCCTGTTTGGTGTTGTTGATTTTAAGTGTGGATTTAAAAGCCATCTTAGGACTTGGGCCCAAGGCTGTGATCATGTTTTTAACGGGAACCATTGGTATTGTCATCGGCGGCCCGATTGCTTTACTCCTGGTGTCATTGATCGAGCCATCGCTGATTGGTGTTGATGGCCCTGATGCTGTGTGGCGCGGTATGACGACCCTTGCGGGTAGCTGGATTGGCGGCGGTGCTAACCAAGCGGCGATGAAAGAAATTTATGAAGTCGGTGGCAATATCTTCTCCGTGATGGTGACAGTTGATGTAATTGTGGCCAATATTTGGATGGCGGTATTATTGTTTATGGCGTCAAAGGCCAAGGAAATCGATGCTAAAACTGGTGCGGATACGACGGCGATTGAAACTTTAAAGAACAAAGTTGAACAGTATCACGCTGAAAATGCGCGCATTCCAAGCCTACGTGATCTTATGCTAATCGTGGCAGTTGGTTTTGGTATTACGGGCGTAGCCCATATTGCTGCCGATTTCCTCGGCCCGTATTTTGAGGCCAATTATCCTTGGACCGAGGACTACAGTTTTACCTCGAAGTTCTTCTGGTTAGTGGTGATTGTGACCACCATAGGTTTAGCAATGTCTTTTAGTCCTTTGCGCCATTTGGAGGCAGCGGGGGCATCTAAGGTTGCATCGGCTTTCCTGTATATTCTAGTGGCGACCATTGGTTTGCATATGGATGTAAGCAAAGTCCTTGATACACCATTATATTTTTTAGTGGGTATTATTTGGATGATTGTACACGCTAGCTTTATGTTATTGATTGCTAAGCTAATTAAAGCGCCATTATTTTATATGGCGGTAGGTAGTCAGGCTAACGTGGGCGGCGCGGCATCAGCGCCCGTTGTGGCTGCTGCGTTTCACCCTGCATTAGCTCCCGTCGGGGTGCTGTTGGCCGTATTTGGTTATGTGTTAGGAACGTATATGGCTTGGATTTGTGGCCAAATTTTACAGCTAGTTGCGGTATAGTCGCTCTAGTGCCAATATTCAGTTTTCCGCTGGACAGAGTCTAGTATTTGAGAGAGATGTTGCGATGAGTAATAAAATCATAAAGTTAGGTTCAATCGAAATTGCAAACGATAAACCTTTTGTGCTATTCGGTGGCATGAATGTGCTTGAGTCTCGCGATCTCGCGATGTCGATTGCTGAAACCTATGCCGAAGTGACTCAAAAACTGGGGATCCCCTATGTTTTCAAGGCATCGTTCGATAAGGCTAATCGCTCTTCTGTCAACTCTTACCGTGGTCCAGGCATGGAAGAAGGCTTAAAGATTTTTGAAGAAATCAAAAAGACCTTCAATCTACCACTCATTACCGATGTGCATGAGCCTTACCAATGTGCGCCTGTAGCTGAAGTGGTTGATATTATTCAATTACCAGCTTTCTTAGCGCGCCAAACAGACCTTGTTGTCGCGATGGCGAAAACGGGCGCTATCATCAACGTGAAAAAGCCGCAGTTTTTAGCCCCCCACGAAATGCGCCATATCATCACTAAGTTTAATGAAGCGGGTAATGATGAAATTATCCTGTGTGAACGTGGTTCATGCTTCGGTTACAACAACCTAGTAGTAGATATGCTGGGTATGGACGAGATGAAGCAATCGGGTTATCCGGTGATTTTCGACGCCACCCACGCATTGCAACGCCCAGGTGGCCGTGCTGATTCAGCGGGAGGCCGTCGTGCTCAGGCGACTGAATTAGCCCGTAGTGGCATGGCATTAGGCTTAGCAGGTCTGTTTATCGAAGCTCACCCAGATCCAGATAACGCTAAGTGTGATGGTCCATGTGCGTTACCTTTGCACCAGTTAGAAAATTATCTGAAGCAGATGAAAGCGATGGATGATTTAGTCAAATCCTTCGAGCCAATTGATACCAGCAAGTAAAAAAAGAGAGGTTAAATTAACCTCTCAAAAATAGCTGGGGAGCTTTTGAAGTCAGGCAATAAATTGATTGCCAATAATCATGATGAATAAAGCTTGCGATGAGATGTGACGAGAGGCGATTCCCACGCCTCTCTGAACTAGTACATCTGAGCTTGAGTTACTTAGTTTCTAACGCATGTTTTGCCGCATTAGTGCCTGCAATTTTTCCAAAAATCACAGTGTCTGCAACGGCATTGCCACCTAAGCGATTATACCCATGTACACCACCTGTGACTTCGCCAGCAGCAAACAAGCCGACTAATGGTTTACTTTGAATATCGAGCACTTCAGCTTTGGTATCAATGGCGACACCACCCATAGTATGGTGGATACCAGGAGCCACTTTTACGGCATAAAAAGGCGCCTTTTCTAGTGGCAATGGCATTTGTTCGCGAGCAAACTCTTCATCTTTACCTTGTTTAAAATAACGATTGTAGTTTGAAACCGTTTTTTCTAATGAGCTTTCTTTCATGCCTGTAATTTTAGCAAGTTCAGAAACTGTATTTGCTTTTTCAAGCATATCTAAATGGTCATATCCCTGAACCATTTTAGCTTTTTTATAAAGCTCATTATCAAAGACTAACCAAGCATATTGTTCAGGCTGTTTAAGAATGGCATCGGATGCTTTATCGCGAGTCGTTAATTCACTGACAAAACGATTACCATCTTTATTAACCATAATTGCACCTACCCCTCGAACAGTTTCGGAGATTAAAATGCGGCTATCTTTTCCCACAGTTGGATGAGCTTGTACCCAATCAATATCGGTCATACTCGCTCCGATTGCTTTGGCAAGCTCAATACCATCACCAGTGGAAGTAATGTTATTAGAACTAGTCATCCCTTTAAACGTTGGACGATAAAATGCGACCATTTCCTTATTAAAACCATATCCACCGGTTGCTAGAACAACTGATTTAGCAGCAATCATATAGTGGCCAGAATGTTTTCCATGGACGACTACGCCGACAATTTTTTGGTCTTCATCAATCACAAGTTTGACAACTTTAGAATTAAGCCGAGTATCGACCCCTTCTTTTACTGAAGCTTTTCTCAATACATCAATGATATGTGGACCAACGCTTAAACCTCCTGTGGGTCTATGGGTGCGGTCAACTCTTGCGCCACCTGAGCGTTTTAAGTCATCCATGTTTGCACCTAAAGATTCTAACCATTTAATACCATCAGCAGATTGCTCAGCTAATATTTGCACTAACTTTGGATCATTGGCATAGCGACCACCTTTCATTGTGTCTTCAACAAACCATTCAATTTTATCATCCACTTTATGTTCTTTTTGCTGAGCAGTTCCTACTGCATTGTAACCGCCAGCTGCAAGCATAGAGTTACCACCACTAAATGGGCCTTTTTCGAGTAATACTACTTGCGCTCCTGCTTTTTTCGCTGCGATAGCAGCATTAAACCCTGCGCTTCCCGCTCCGACAACAATGACATCCGTCGTTTCTTTTGGACCAGCTGCAATCGCCTTGCTGATTGCATCATTGTCCCAACCTTTATCCCATGGTTCTTTAGATTGTGCACTATTAAAAGGCATCTCAAGCCCTTTAAATGAGTGGCACTCATTACAGTATAATTTGGGTTTTTCATGACCTTTATGGCAGCTTGTACAGTTAATATCACCTAAATGTGATGCGTGAGGATCTAGCTTTAGTTTAGGATTAGCCAAAGCACTGTATTCACCATGACATGATTTACATTGCTGATTTTCATAAGTTTCACTGTCAGATACTTTGCCAGGTTGAGTGTGGCAGCTCTTGCATCCTCCCATTTCTTTATGAAAAGAGGCCAGATCATTTTTGTCATTTGCAGCCCAAGATGCTGTAGAAAAGATGGAGCACAAGACAAAACTTAAAAGTGTTAACTTCATATAATTCTCCAATTATAGTTTTATTGAGGTAATCATCACTTATGATATTTTTTTATTAATTGCTAAATGGTGATGTTGCGCAATAAATTATTGTGGTTAAATAAAATTGAAATTGTTTTAAATAATTTTTAATTAATCATTTTTATATTAGAGGTGTGATTAAAGTTCAAACGGAATCTTTAACATAGAATTAGCATA
>NZ_JAKZGV010000028.1:0-51972 GCF_022557375.1 Shewanella sp. MM_2022_3 | reverse complement strand
AACCATGATAATTCGACAAAAAATAGCTTACAAAATGAGTGAAAAATTATTTATATCTAAAAAATAATAGCAATGATAAATTGCTATCTGTTGACGCAGCGGCATGATGGGAAACCAGTTAGGCTGTTGTTAACTATCAATAACTAAAGGAAATAAAATGAAAACGTTATCAGCTGTTATCACCCTGTCGGCGCTAATCAGTTTTGCTAGCTTTGCCGATGAATCAACACTTCCTCCTGCACCTGCAAATGATATCGCTCAACTGACCGAAGTATGCCAACAGATGGCATCTGAAGATCAGATTGAAAATGCCGAGCTTAAACAATATGTCCTCGACTGCGTGAATGACCAGCTAACAGAAATGGGCTATCAGACACTAAAAGAACTCAACTGATCGGTTTTACTTCCTTTAGCTCCAGGCTGTAATCAGGTTTCATCGAGTCTTACGAATGCCATTCCGACAATGAATGGCATTTTATTTGCTGCACCAACCCAAATTAGTAACACTAGCGCCCAAAAAGCAAAACAGTATAAATACAACACACCAACGTCGACAAAAGCGCTAAGCAAGTGCATTTTATGCTTTTATGATGTCTTTCAATTGATTACGAGATCTACATATATGCTATTTGTATGATATCTGTATCATTTTGCATCCCTTCAGGTGAAAGCACTGTGGAATTAAGCATAAAATGCTAATCTGTTGCCCATTACCGACTGTCATTAAATCCGAACGCATATCATGTATCGAACATTATTAATCTTACTCACCGCGCTTAGCCTACCTTCTATTGGAATGGCCAAAGAACCGTGCGTCACTAAAGATGAATGTATTGAAATGCGCAACTGGGATTTAGGCGTGGCGGTCGGTTGGGGACAAAAAACCAACCCTCTTAGGGATTTTGATGATATTCCGGTCTTTTTTATCCCAACTGTAGCTTACTATGGTGATCATTGGTTTTTTGATAACGGTAACTTAGGCTATAGCTTAGTTGAGCAGCAATATTTCAGCGTCAACTTAGTGACCAGCTATAGCATGGATAGAGCTTATTTCTATCGCTGGGACCCTTCGAATATCTTTTTGGAGCGAAGTTCACAGGATGGGGCGAGAATGCTCTCGACCAAGACAGTTCTCAGCAGTGAACCCGAACCCGTGTTTAATTCCTTAGAATCGCGTAACTTTACGTTATTAGGTGGCGCTGAAGCATTTATTTATACCCCATTAGGCGTAGTTAGGTTAGCCTACACCCATGATATGTTTGATGTGCATCAAGGCGCTGAAGCGCAAATTAAATGGACCTATGGTTGGCATTTAACCCGCTGGGTAATGGATATGTCACTCGTATTTGATTGGAAAAGTACCAACGTCGTCGACTATTACTATGGTGTACGCCCGAGTGAAAATGATTATTGGAGCAAACATTACCATGCTGATGCTGGCTGGAATAAAGGGGTCGAAATGACAGCCCGTTATATCTTAACTGATAACTGGGATATGCTCTTTGCGTTCCGCTACACACAAATTGCAGATGAAATAGCCGCCAGTCCCTTGCTCAATCAAGACTATAGCAGCACTTATTTTATTGGCGCAGCGTATAGGTTTTAACAAGAGTGACGCCCCTTCATATTAGGATGCTATGCATATTCGGTCTAAGCGTTAGCTTAATGGGACCGACCCATGCACTTGCCGCTCCAAATGAAGAGTCAAAATTAAAACTGACCCCTGAAATCTGTATCACGGGGGATGAAAACCAAGCCTGTGAAATCCGTGTAGACTTGCAGTGGCAACTCGCTAAAAATGAGCTGGTTTGTATCTTATCTGACAACAATGCCTATCCTAAATGGTGCAGCGAATCGCTAGAACAACATGAAATAACATTGAATGTCAGTACGCTAAACGATATTCACTTTGTTCTGGTCAGTAAGGATACCAACCAAACACTGGCTGGAGCCAAATTAAAAATCACGTCGACCTCGCAGCCTCAGGTGCGCAGACGTTACCGTAACCCTTGGAGTTTATTTTAATGACGAATCCACAATCACCCCACAGAGTGTTATTGGTTGAAGATGATGTCCGTCTTGCGAATTTAATCGTAGATTATTTGAAATCCCACGGCATGCACGTTGAAGTAGAGCGTCGTGGCGACACAGTGTTAACCCGCTTAATCAACTATAAGCCTGATATCATCCTGCTAGACATTATGTTGCCAGGAATTGATGGCCTTAGCCTGTGCGAAAAGTTACCCGATTACTTTGCCGGCCCGATCCTGTTGATGAGTGCCTTAGGCTCAAGCGAAGATCAGATCAAAGGACTAGAACTCGGTGCAGACGACTACGTGGTTAAACCCGTTGATCCTGCCCTGCTGGTTGCCCGTATCAACAACCTATTACGCCGCCAAAACCAACCGCCTCAGGCCGAATCCCATTGCCTGACTTTTGGTAAACTCAGTATCGATCCCCATACCCATGCAATTCGACTCGACAACAAAGAAGTCGACCTCACCAGCCATGAGTTTGAACTCCTGTGGTTACTGGCATCACAGGCAGGACAAGTACTGAGTCGTCAATATATCTATCAATTACTGCTCAATATTGATTTTGATGGTAAAGACAGAAAAATTGATGTGCGGATCTCAAGACTTCGCAAAAAGCTCAACGACAATATTGAGACCCCCTTCAGAATCAAAACCGTTTGGGGACAAGGCTATCTCTTCGCCCCTGAGGCCTGGAACAACTAAGAACTCCCGTGAAACGTCTCTTTATCAGCTTATATTTACTGCTGAGTCTCAGTTTTCTGGGCATAGGCTGGACACTGGACAGCCTATGGAAGAAAAATGTAGATGAAAATAATCCCTTAGATGCTCCTCTGGTTGCATTTGCCCAGCTGTTGACTCAGCTTCCAGAGGAGAGTCGCCACGATTACTTAGAAGCACTCACAATCGATAATCAGCTGCCGTTAAATCTACTCAGTCCAGATCAAATTGCACTGGCGAAAGATCAAGTTCTGACGCCCAATCATGTAGTCACCACCACAACCAGTGAGGGCGAACAATTCCAGTTTATACAGGTAGGTGAACAAGTATTAATGGCGGGTCCTATTGAGATAGACCCCAGAGCCGATCTGCGTAATTTATTCACTCTGTTTTTCTATTTGTCACTCGCACTCGTCGCTTTGATTTGGGTTGGACCACTCTCGCGGGACTTAAGCATATTGCGTAAGGCCACAAAGGATTTTGGCGAAGCCAAATGGGACACTCGCATCAATCTCTCGAACCGCTCTCAGGTAAAACCCTTAGCCAATACCTTTAATGAAATGGCGCGACATATCAGCGCATTGATTGAAAACCAAAAACATTTGTCCAATGCGGTTTCCCACGAGATTCGCACGCCCCTTGCGCGACTTAAATTCGCCCTTGCCTTAATGCCCATGTACTGCCAAGCTGACTCTGACGAACAAAAGCGTCAGGATTTTCTCAATGAAATGCAGCTCGACATTAAGGAAATGGAAAACCTACTGCAAGAATTACTCACCTACGCCAGTTTAGAATCCCAGCGTGAAATGCCTCTAGATGAATACGATCTTATCACCTTGATTAATCAATCCATTAAACGTTTAAGTGCATTGAGTGAAACCCCAATAACCTTGCATACAGATATAGAGACCCTGCCCTTATTTGGCGAACCAGCATTGATTGAGCGAGCACTGCAAAATCTACTGACCAATGCACAGCGTTTTGCTCGCCATCAAATCTTGATTGAAGTCAGCCAAACCCAGCAACGGGTAACACTAAGTGTGAGTAATGATGGAGAGCCTATCCCTGAGGTGGATTTACCTAAAGTGTTCGAGCCCTTTTACCGCAGCCAATCGGTGCAAAATGGCAATAAGGGTCATGGTTTAGGTTTAGCGATTATCAAACGGATCATGCAGCGTCATCAGGGTGAGGTCAATGTCACCAGCCATCCAGCCCAGACGCGTTTCACCTTAAGCTGGCCGAAAAAGCGGCAAATTTAGCGCCTCTAGTTTGTATCATCTTATCAAAAAGGCTCATTGAGATTATTCGTCGAGAGCAAGATCGCCTAAATCTAACTCTGCAGCGGTCTGTGGCGCAAAATCAAGCTGTGGATTAAGCGCCGCTCTCTCCTGCTCAAGCGCTTGCTGACGCGCCTTATACAAGGCCAGCTCCCGCCGACGTTTCCGTTGATGACATAAACGGATCACATCATGTTTTTCGGCATCGGTAAAATGCAACCAATTAAACCGCTCATCACGACTGCGCAGGCAACCTTTACAATAGCCCCGCGCATCGGTTTGGCACACACCGATACAAGGGCTAGGAATATCGAAAAAGGCTAACTGTTCCATGATCTTGGGCTACTCTGCCAGTTTAAGTACGTAAAATGTGTGACCTTCTATACTTAACAAAAATCAAACACTTTTCACTAAATTACTTGCAGTCTTACTGTTAATCAAGGCACATTGAATACTGTTCGTACAATTTGGAGTGCAATGATGAGATACAAATACATCGCCAGTTTGTTCATCGCCACGGTCTTTTTAAGTGCTTGCAGCACTAAGCCGAAAAACGATTACGATCTCAATTATAACTTTAAGGCATTGCAGAGTTTCTCGCAGCTTGCTCCACAGCCCAACGACGATCCGCTCAGTGCCCAGCGTATTCAAACCGAAATCACCCAGCAATTAAGCCAAAAAGGCTTTACCGAAAATGCTTCTTCCCCCGATTTTAAAGTCGCCTATGGCTTACTGACCCAAGACAAGCCTAAAGACTCAGGTCTATCTATAGGCTTAGGCACGGGCAGTTTTGGCCGTTCTGGCGGCATTGGCATAGGCACCAGCGTTGGCGTGCCTCTTGGCAGTGACACAGCAAAAATTCAAACCATTCAAATTGATATTATCGATGCTAAAACCAATAAGCTGATTTGGCGCGGTACCGATAGTTTCGATTTTGATGCGGGCGGCGATAAAAAAGCCCAAGACACTGCTAAGGCGGTAAGTCGGATTTTGGCGCAATTTCCACCGCAGCCATAATCATTGGGCCATGATGATTTAAGCGATGCTTGAAACTATGAGAGCTTAAGCAATAAGTGATAAAAATGGGCGATACACGCCCATTTTTATTGCAGAAGAAATCCCAAATGCGAGGATCAGTGGATAAAACGCGGCTTAAGAAAATAGCCCAGATGATAGATAACGGTCGCCCCTATCGCACACAATCGCAACCACAACGGCCCCCGGATTCTGCCTCGCTATCTCAAGTGCCGCAAATACCGCGCCGCCAGAACTCACGCCAGCACAAATCCCCTCTTCTCGCGCTAAGGCTCGTGCCATGGTTTTGGCATCTTGCTCTTCTATATCCATCACGGCATCGACACGGGCGGCATCAAAAATACCCGGTAAATATTCTTGCGGCCAGCGGCGAATCCCTGGTATCGAACTGCCATCAGCGGGTTGTAGCCCGACAATGGTGATATCGGGGTTGCGGCTTTTTAGGTATTTCGACACACCCATAATGGTACCCGTGGTACCCATGCTGGAAACAAAGTGAGTGATCTTGCCTTCGCTCTGCTGCCAAATCTCTGGACCAGTTGTGAGAAAATGCGCATTCGCGTTATCTTGATTATTGAACTGATCCAGCACCTTACCTTTACCTTGTGCCTGAAGATCTAAAGCTAAATCCCGCGCGGTTTCCATATTGTCCACCAGCAGCAGCTCGGCACCATACGCCTGCATGGCATCTTTACGTTCTTGGGTCGAATTCGACGGCATAATCAGGATCATCTTGTAGCCTTTAATCGCTGCGGCCATCGCTAAGGCGATTCCTGTATTGCCACTGGTGGCTTCAATCAAGGTATCACCTGGGGCGATTTCCTGGCGAAGCTCCGCTTGGTTAATCATATTCAGTGCAGCACGATCCTTTACCGAGCCAGCGGGATTATTGCCCTCTAGCTTTAACAGTACCGTAGAGCTCCCGCAATCCAACCGTTGCAGACGAACTAGCGGCGTTTGCCCGATACAGGCTTCAATAGTCATAAAGTCAGACACAGGGTTTATCCTTTATTTGATAAAAGCGACTCGCATAGGGATATTTTAAGGGGCTTAGCCACAACAAACACGATGAATATCACCTATGGCATACAATTAATTGCTCATAGTTATTCAAAAAAGTTCTATTTACCTAGCTTTTTATAAGTAAAAACTTCAATTACTCTATCTCTATACCCTGACACAGTTGCCAGATTAAGGAGCACAAAATGCCAGTAAAATTCACTAAGGCCCTGCTAGGAACCCTATTACTGGGCGCTTCCCTCAATGCCGCAGCCGCCGATCAGACCTTACTTAATTCCTCTTACGATATCTCACGGGAATTATTTAGTGCCTATAACCCAGTATTTGCTAAACATTGGCAAGAAAAAACCGGTAAAACGGTTGAAATCAAACAGTCTCATGCAGGTTCTTCAGCGCAGGCTCGCTCGATTCTGCAAGGCTTACCCGCGGATGTGGTGACTTTTAACCAAGTCACCGATGTGCAAATTCTGCATGACCGCGGCAAGTTGATCCCAGAAAACTGGCAACAACTGCTGCCTAATGCCAGCTCACCTTACTACTCTACCATCGCGTTTTTAGTGCGTAAGGGCAATCCAAAGCAAATCAGCGACTGGAATGATTTAGCCAAAGATGACGTTAAGTTGGTGTTCCCGAACCCAAAAACCTCAGGTAATGCGCGTTACACCTACTTAGCAGCCTTAGGTTATGCCCAGAAAAACTATGGAAAAGATAATCAAGCCTCATTAGATGAGTTTTTGAAGAAGTTCCTCGGTAACGTTGCCGTATTTGATACGGGCGGCCGTGGTGCAACCACGTCGTTTGTTGAACGTGGCATCGGCGATGTGTTGATCACCTTCGAATCTGAAGTTAACAATATTCGTCAGCAATATGGCGCCGATGATTACCAAGTTGTCGTGCCTAAAACTTCGATTCTGGCAGAATTCCCCGTTGCCGTAGTAGAGAAAAATGCCAAGCGTAACGGCACGCAAGAATTAGCGACCGAGTATTTAAACTATCTTTACAGCGAAGAATCACAACGTTTGTTAGCCGGATTTAACTACCGCGTTCACAACGAGAAAGTGGTTGCCGAATTTACCAAACAGTTCCCTGCGGTTGAGTTAATGACCGTTGAGCAAATCATTGGTAACTGGGACAACGCGATGAAGACCCAATTTGCCAATGGCGCTAAACTGGATCAGTTATTAAAGCGTTGATCATCCGCTTGGGTACCTAAGTCATCAAACCTACAACCCGGGCAATGTCCCGGGTTTTGTGGTTATATCGCAATAAAGATAAACATCAGCAGTCTTTATCGCGATTGAGCAATAACGTGCTAATGGCATAATAATATTGGATTAACTCCATTAACCTTATCGGGTGGTTATTCAGTGATATTTAATAATGGGCGCTTACGCCACAAGCGGGTTTTGCCGGGGTTTAGTATCAGCCTAGGTGTGTCTTTGCTGTTTGTCAGCTTGATTCTTTTACTCCCCACCACAGGCCTGATTATGCAAACCAGCCAGATGAGCTGGGCCGAGTATTGGGGCGTGATTACCGATCCCCGCGTACTAGCAAGCTACAAAGTCACTATATTGTCGGCACTGGCCGCCTCTCTATTTAACTGTCTTTTCGGGCTATTACTCGCTTGGGTATTGGTTCGTTATGAGTTTCCAGGTAAACGCCTCCTCGACGCCTTAGTCGATTTACCCTTTGCCTTACCCACAGCCGTCGCGGGTATTACCTTAGCCACTCTCTATGCTGAAAATGGTCAGATTGGTAGCCTATTGGCCGAAATTGGCATCAAAGTGGCCTACACGCCATTGGGGATTGTGGTCGCGATGATCTTCACCAGCATTCCCTTCGTGGTACGCACCGTCCAGCCCGTATTGGAAGAGTTATCCAACGATGAAGAAGAAGCTGGCATGACCTTAGGCGCAACCGATAGCGCGGTGTTTTGGCGGGTGATTTTGCCCTCACTGTGGCCAGCTTTAATGGTTGGCACGGCACTGTCTTTTACCCGCAGTCTTGGAGAATTTGGCGCGGTGATTTTTATCGCCGGTAATATGCCCTACATCAGTGAAATCACCTCATTGATGATCTTTGTTCGCTTACAGGAGTTTGATTTTGCTGGCGCAAGTGCCATTGCATCTATCGTGCTGATAACATCTTTACTGCTGTTACTGCTGATTAACCTGTGGCAAGCGCGTTATTTACGCCGTATTCACGGCCGATAAGGAGCCACCATGAACTCATTTAAACCTTTAAGAGTCGGTGAAGCGCCCCTTATCAAATGGAGCCTAATCACCCTAGCAGTCTTCTTGGCCATGGTGTTATTACTGCTGCCGTTAGTCAGTATTTTCCAGCAAGCCTTTGTCGGTGGCTGGGAGCGTTATATCGAGCATCTGAGCCAACCCGACTCACTCCACGCCATTGGGTTGACCCTTATGGTCGCGGCGCTCACCGTGCCGATAAACTTAGTGTTTGGTGTCATGCTCGCTTGGAGCGTGACACGCTTTGAGTTTCCAGGGCGTAAGTTACTCATTACCTTGATTGATATCCCCTTTGCCGTATCGCCCGTGGTCGCAGGCTTACTCTATCTACTACTTTACGGCAACAGCGGCTGGCTTGGCGCTTGGCTGTTTGAGCACGATTTACAGATCATGTTTGCTTGGCCGGGCATTTTATTAGTCACCATTTTCGTGACTTGCCCCTTTGTTGCCCGAGAATTAATCCCCTTGATGCAGCAACAGGGTGCATCGGAGGAAGAAGCAGCGGTCATCCTTGGCGCCTCATGGTGGCAACTGTTTCGCCGCGTGACTCTGCCCAATATCAAGTGGGCACTGATTTATGGGGTGATCCTCACCAACGCTAGGGCCGTGGGTGAATTTGGTGCCGTTGCCGTGGTATCTGGCAATATCCGTGGTGAAACCAACACCTTACCTTTGCATGTGCAATTACTTTACGAAGATTATCAGGCCGAAGCCGCCTTCGCGAGCGCGTCACTGCTTGCCTTGATCGCCCTATTTACCTTACTGCTAAAAGCCTTAGTAGAGTGGCGCCAACAACGCAGCTTATCCGCCAATGACAACCAAGAGCAGAGCCAATCATTATGAGTATTCGTTTAACTAATATTTCCAAAAAATTTGGCCAATTTCAGGCGCTCTCGCCGCTAAATCTGGATATTCAAGAAGGCGAGATGATAGGTCTTCTCGGCCCTTCCGGCTCGGGTAAAACCACCCTATTGCGGATTATTGCTGGCCTTGAGGGCGCAGATAGCGGCCAAATCCATTTCGGTAATCGCGATGTGACCCAAGTGCATGTGCGCGACCGCAGAGTTGGGTTTGTTTTCCAAAACTATGCCCTGTTCCGCCATATGACGGTCGCCGATAACGTCGCCTTTGGACTCGAAGTCATTCCGAAAAAACAGCGCCCGTCAAAGGCCGAAATCCAAAAGCGCGTCAGCCATTTACTCGAAATGGTGCAACTTGGCCATCTAGCACAGCGTTACCCTGAGCAGCTCTCGGGCGGACAAAAACAGCGTATCGCCTTGGCCCGCGCCTTAGCGACTCAGCCCGAAGTACTGTTACTCGATGAGCCCTTTGGCGCCCTCGATGCCAAGGTGCGTAAAGAGTTGCGCCGCTGGCTACGCAGCCTTCACGATGAGCTGAAATTCACTAGCGTGTTTGTAACCCATGATCAGGACGAAGCCTTAGAGCTTTCCGATAGAGTAGTGGTAATGAGCAACGGCCATATTGAGCAGGTCAATACCCCTATTGAGTTGTATGCCCAACCCAATAGCCGCTTTGTGTTTGATTTCTTAGGTAACGTCAATCGGTTTGAGGCAAGCTGGCAACAGAATCGTTGGACCAATGGTGACGCCTTCTTAGTGCCTCCTGAGCAAGCGCCACTGCAACAAAACGGCGCGCTCTATGTGCGTAGCCATGAGCTGGCACTGGCGGATAAACCCAATAGCCAAGCCCATATTCCTTTTACCATAGTGGCGATAACACCGGTTGGCGCAGAAGTGCGTGTCGAACTGGCACCTATCGGCTGGCAGAGTGAAGAACTGTGGGAAGCCACCTTTACCCACCACCATCTGCAAGAATTGGGGCTGCAAAAAGGCTGTGTGGTCTACGCCACCCCAAGAACGGGTTATTTCTTTGCTGAACAAGGTGATGGTTCGCCTATCCGTCAAAGCTGGCCCTTCCTGCCGCCGGGCAGCTTAGTCTTCGATATTTAATCGCAGCCAGCATTCACCTACTGCATACAACAAAAAGCGCTGACAGTCTTGTTAGCGCTTTTTGTTAACTCTAGAACAGCTTAAAACCAAATCCAAGCAAAGTGGTTAGATTCCCCCCTACTAGTGACCATCGAAGAACAAGTAGTTTAACCAGCCCTGCATCCGTAGCAGCACTTTGCGCATCACAGCGACATGGTGAAAATGTTCGCTATACACAGCCACTTGTCCCGCTACTCCAGCTGGGAATTGACGGCGTATCGCATCGTCTTCAATATCGATTAATACGATAACCCGCCCTGTTTGGAATAGCTGATTGGAAGATTGCAGCGTGCCATTCATCTGGATCTCACCCTCTGCCATCGCAGGGAGTACCTTAGCGACTTTGCCCTTAAACACTTGTCCAGGCGCCGCATCTAATACCACTTCGGCCTCATCGCCCTCCTGTAAACGCAGCAGCGAATTTTGCCAGAATGCACCGGCAAAATACCGCTGTTCATCGGGGATAAAACTCATCACCGGCCGTAAAGGTAAGGGAACCGCCATCGCCCCTGGACGCAGCGCCATTTGGGTGACAATACCATCGGCGGGCGCCCGCACAACAGTTTGCTCGAGATTATACAGTGCGCTTTCAAGATCACCCTGTAGTCCGGCAACTTTAGAATTAACCCCATCCACATTGGACTCATAGGCAAGACGTGCACGTAACTCTTCCGCTCGCGCCGCAGTAAGTTGTGCTTCAGAGGCTAAATACAATTGTTGTTTATTGTCTAATTCCAGCGCAGTAAAAGGCGAGTTCGCCCCACCTTTACGATGGCCTTGTTCATAACGGTCATAGGCTGACTTATTGCGATCTCTATCTGCGGCAACTCTCGCCACATTTGCCTTAGCGGTTTCCAATGCTGCCTCAAGTTGTGGCACCTCTTGCTCCGCTGCTAACAACGCTGCTTTTTTAGTTTTAACAACAGCTTCATAGGGCGTTGAATCAATGCGAAACAGCACATCCCCTTGTTTAATCGGCGTATTAGGTTTGACATCAACAGAAGTGACTATACCTTTCACAGCAGGCGTAATGGGAATAGTCACATAGTATTCCCGCGCAAAACGTGAATAGGGATGGTTGTAGTTCATTATCAGCAACAGCGCCCCGATAAGAATCACGCCTCCTAATACGGCGGTTGGCACTGTCCATTTGTTCATCGGGATCTTAAATACTTTAAAAATCACAATACAAAAGGAGGCATAGGTTAATATCAATAGTAAATCCATGTTATACCTCGGCTTTTGGGCTTACGACAGTGGAAGTTGCAGCATTGGTCTCAACGCTTGCTGCTGCCGGAATGGGAATAGGCGCTGATTCAAGTTGCTCAAGCTTTGCCTGTAAGGCCATTACTGTTTCCCTTAGCGCTTTAACATCATCCTCCAATGCCTGCTCGCGCTTCATCACAGTGCTAAATCCCCAGCCTCGGTCCTCTCGATACAAGGTCGCCCAAATCCATAAAAAAGGCCAAATTGCATGTAACGTGAATAAACTTACCCAGCCCGCAATATGCAATGCATCCTGCTGGGGATGATTGCGCTTTTTCGCAATTTCATAAGGGATATCGTGAATGGCAATCACGCCATAAAAAATCACCACTACGACAAAAAACAAAATACCTAAGGCAAAATAATCCAGAAACATGCTGAGCTCCCACTCCCTTCCCATTCCTTATTTCGGTAAAACATCCTTTACCAAAATCGCTCTTTGCCACACAGTGTCTTTCAATTTGAGACACCATATAGTTCTACACCAGAATGACAAATTCGCAACAAAACCATCCAAATAGCTTGATCAAAAACACAATGGTTTATTGCGATGCGACAAATGGCATCCAAGGAAAGGTGGCCAGTGTCGACAAATTACTATCGCCAAGATATGAATTATGGCTTGCCAAATACAGCAAGCGACGAGACAGGGATAGCTCAAAAGCCTAGGCCTTTATGTCTTGTATCGAAAAAAGGCTAGCGTGAGTGAGCAACGCGTAAAGTAAGCAAAGACGAGATTTGCAGATAGGTAATGTCAGCTTAGATTTCTATGGGGTTACTCCCGATGTAGAGGCGAGCAAACCAAGGCTGGATAACGATCTCACGGCTTCAGTCTGAGCATTAACCCAAGAATCACAACATCCAAGCGTTTGATTTAAAAGCTTTAACTTCAAGCGAGTTAGCATCGTTCTTGCCACTGACTTTCAACTAAATTGAACTCATAGTGGCTGTCATGGGGAGCGATATGAGCTTTTAATTTAAAGCTTTTGCCACCTGCCGCAATCCAGCACTTGGAGAACCATTCGATAAGCGCGTTGGTTGCAATCTGCCAAGGGTCAAGATCTTCATCCTTGTCGATATATTCCTCTTCAAACTCATCGGGATAGACATGGTCGATATCGAGCAAACTTGGATTGACTGGTGATGGGTATGCAGCCTTGCCATCGAGTTCCACAAAATACTCGATGTTATCTTTATCCATAAAAAATACCCGCACCGGGAATTGGGATGAAAAACGATCGACAAAGACTTCAAACGCCAGCGTGGCCACCTCTTGGGGATAATCATGCTCAATCAGTTGCTTAAGAATGGGCTGTAACTTATCGGTGAGCTTGGCTAAGTAGCCATCGACTTTTTCTGTAAACTCTTGCTCGAAACTCATCTCTATCCCTGCTTATCATGCTGTACAACACAAACGGCAAATATTACTCACACTAAAAACTTGCCATTAGAAACTGAAAAATAATCCATATCCACCAGCAAGTTAACATCGACTGTGATGATACCCAACTCTTTCCCCAACCAAAAGCCAACACTAAAATCTAAAGTCGCTTTATGGCGGATAAGAAGCGATACCCCATAAGCCGCCACATATAAATCAGCGATTACCAGCCCAATAGCTACTCATGGGCATTGACTGTGCGCCCCGCAGCCCATTGTCTTAGGGCATTAATCTTATCGCCCATCACTATGGATAAAGGTTTGGTTTTGGTCAGCTCTTCTAACAACATGTCTTGATCAAGCGTTCGCGCTAAACTGCGGGCGCTGTACATGGCGGCTATCACCGCCTGCTCGATTTCAGCCCCCGAAAACCCTTGGCTATGGCGCGAAAGCTGGGCAAGATCGAGCCGAGTCACATCGATACCACGGCGCTGGCAATGGATCAAGAAAATCGCCTTGCGTATGGCCTCATCGGGTAAATCGACAAAGAAGATTTCATCCATTCGCCCCTTTCGCATCAGTTCGGGCGGCAGGGCTTGAATATCGTTAGCGGTGGCGACCACAAACACCTCAGACTTACGCTCCGCCATCCAAGTTAATAGTGTGCCAAGAATGCGAGTCGAAGTGCCCTCATCACAGCTACTGCCGCTTAAGCCTTTCTCAATTTCATCAATCCATAGAATACAGGGCGACATCATATCGGCCAATTCGAGGGCATTGCGCAAGTTCTTTTCGGTTTCGCCTATGTATTTGTTATATAAGGCGCCCATATCGAGTCTGAGCAAGGGCCGCTGCCACACACCCGCCACCGCTTTGGCCGCAAGACTCTTGCCACTGCCCTGCACTCCGAGTAATAACACCCCCTTTGGCGCATCGGGTTGTACCGCAGCCTTGGCATCGGTGGTTACCTGCACCGCTGGCGCGCGCTGTTTTAACCATTTTTTGAGATTATGTAATCCGGCAATCTGCGAAAAATCACTGGTGTCGTACTCAAATTGCAATATGCCGTTAAGATCGAGCAACTGAAATTTAGCTTTGTTGATCAGGTCAACATCTGAGTGAGTAATGGCGCCATCATCCACAATCGCTTTATGAATCAATCGCCTGGCATCATCTAAGGTCACACCGCGCAGATTTTCCGCCAGTTTAATCACGGCTTTATCATCCACATTCAATGGCATGCCTTGGGTGCGCACTTTATCCACCTCAAGATAAATCAGGTTCTCAAGCTGCGAGGTACTCGGCAGGGTAAGCTGAAAATAGGCGCAGTAACGCTTAATTTCGGGCGGGATCTCAAAGGCATGACTCACTAGCACCAGCGTATGTTGCAGCGCATCGTATTCGAGGGCGATTTCTTTCAGCAGACGGACATTCTTTGGCGCATCAATCACAAAGGGGTGAAAATCACAGAGCACATAAATCCCCTGCTGAGTCGTCGCTTTAATCTGCCCTAGGATATCGCTAGGTTCAGTATTAAATTTCTGTGCAGGCATCGGCTTATCAACCCGCGTGAGCCCTTGGGTAATACTCCAAGTAAATAGCGGCTGATAGAGTACATTCGCGATTCGCTTAAGCATGTCAACAACACGATATTCTTCATAGGTTTCAATCACCACGATGGGCGTTTTAGAGCGTAGTACTGCGGTCAAATCGCGAATGTCTTGCATATCTTAAGTCCATAATCCGTTATGAAACCAAAAGTTAACATAAAACACCGCTACAAACAGGATTTTTACCATGCCAAGCACTAATCACCCTTAAATAGCTTGATCAAAAACACAGTTGTTAATTTCAGTCTCATGCTTTGCCGCCAATCGGGGTAGACTATGGCCCAAGAACGCCCCAAGGCGTCAATTATCCCAATATAAAAAGGTACCCACACCATGATAGGAACCCCCTACACCGAGGGCGCTCGACGCGCCATGTTGCTTGGCTGCGGTGAGCTAGGTAAAGAAGTCGCCATTGAGTTACAACGCTTAGGTGTTGAAGTGATAGGCGTTGATCGTTATCCCAACGCCCCCGCGATGCAAATAGCCCATCGCTCCCATGTGATCAATATGCTCGATGCCAAGGCCCTTCGCGCCGTTATTGAGCTAGAAAAGCCCCACTTAGTGATCCCCGAAATTGAAGCTATTGCCACTCAAACCCTAGTTGAGATGGAGGCCGAAGGCCTCAATGTGGTGCCGACCGCGCGCGCAACTAAGCTCACTATGGATAGAGAAGGCATTCGCCGCCTCGCCGCTGAAACCTTAGGTTTACCGACGTCGCCCTATTTCTTCTGCGACACTGAAACCGAATTTAATCAAGCGATTAGCAAAATTGGCGTGCCCTGTGTGGTCAAACCCGTGATGAGTTCATCGGGCAAGGGCCAAAGTGTTATCCGTGATGCATCCCAAAGCGTCAAAGCCTGGCAATACGCCCAAGAAGGCGGCCGTGCGGGCGGTGGTCGCGTTATCGTTGAAGGCTTTATTCCCTTCGATTACGAAATCACCCTATTAACCATTAGTGCAGTCAACGGTATCCACTTCTGCGCGCCAATTGGTCATCGACAAGAAGACGGCGACTACCGCGAATCATGGCAGCCTCAAGCCATGTCGGCCGACGTGCTGGCAAAATCCCAAGCGATCGCTAGCAAAGTAGTCGAAGCCCTCGGCGGTTACGGCTTATTTGGGGTCGAGCTGTTTGTGAAGGGGAGCGATGTGTACTTCTCTGAAGTCTCGCCTCGTCCGCACGATACCGGCTTAGTCACCTTAATTAGCCAAGATTTATCCGAGTTTGCACTGCATGTCAGGGCGATTCTTGGCCTGCCGATCCCGAATATCCACCAACATGGCCCCAGCGCCTCGGCGGTAGTATTGGTGGAAGGCAAATCGAAAAACATTCGCTATCAAGGTCTTGCCGATGCCTTGGCAGCGGAGAATACTCAGCTCAGATTATTCGCTAAGCCTGAAATCGATGGTCGCCGCCGTTTAGGGGTGGCCCTCGCCCGCGATAAAGATATCGAAAGCGCAGTCAACAAAGCGCTGGATAGTGCATCTAAGGTAAAAGTGATTTTCTAGGCATGAATGCTTAACGACTTGTCACCGACAACTTAGTGTTCAGTACCGTGATCAGCACCGCGCCCAGCATTATTGCTGGGCGCGTTATTAAGGTATCAAAGCCGAGTTAACAGCCATTTCCTCTTCACCCAAATTGATTTCGCGTCTAATGCAAAAGCCTGATGCAATCCAAGGTGGTTTTGAGGCATAGTAGTCCTCTATTTGGCATGCCCCACGCTAGGCTTTTACTCTGATCCCATGGATTTACGCAGTCGTTATTGCTCTCTCTTTCGCTCTAAGCGCTTTCACTCTAAGCACTTTCACTCTAGGCGCTTTCAGTCCAAGCACTTTGAGCCTAGGCGCTCAAAATCCTTGCAAGCGATACATCGCACCCTTTCCCTTTTGTTCAGGTTATCCCAGCTACTGGCATTATCCTTTGGCTTAGTGTCCCTTAGCGCCTGTCAACCTGCGAATCAAGAAACATCGAGCAGCAAGGCAGACACCGTCGCCCAGCGTGAATTAAGCCAAGAAGTGTATGTCTGGCAGCGGCAATGGCGCGATGCCAATCAAAGCGCTTTGGTCGAAAGCCAAAGCACATTTAATGGCGTGCGCATTCTTGCATTGCAAGCCCATCCCAAACCCAATGGCGCGGATATCTGGTTTGAAGTGCAGGTCAACCATACCTGGTTACAGGCCGATCCTCGCCCTAAAGTGGCGGTGATAAGATTAGATGGCCAACTAACGCGCCTTAATAATCGCGAAGCTCTCCAAAAAATCCTCGCGCTCATTCAAGACTGGCAGGCAAAGGGCACAAGGCTTGCGGGAATTGAAATCGACCACGATAGCGCCAGCAGTAAACTCGCGGCCTATAACGCTTTTTTACGCGAGTTAAAAAGCCAATTACCCCACTCGCTAAAACTCAGTATTACTTCATTGCCCGCTTGGATGAGCAGCTCGGAGTTTCCGGCGTTGTTTGACAATATCGATGAGCTGGTACTGCAAATTCACAGTGTTAGCGACCCACGTTTAGGGCTGTTCGACGCCACTCAAGGTTGGCAATGGGTCGAGCAACTTTCACGGTTAGCTAAGGTGCCCTATCTCATCGCCCTGCCCTCCTACGGCTCGGCGGTGTATAGCACGGCAGCGGGTTATCGAGTGGAGAGTGAAGTGCCGATGCAAATGCCATTGGCAGACACTGCATCTTCGCAGCATCTCGCGCGGCAGGAGTTGATGGCCGATCCACTGGTGTTGCAGTCCTTTGTTAAAAAACTGCATACCTTTGCTGACACAAAACTTAAGGGGATAATTTGGTTTAGATTACCTCTCGAAGGGGATAAACGGGTGTGGCCACTCTCGACCCTGATTGCCGTCGCCAAGCAGCAACCGCTCGCAGCGCACATTGAGCTAGAAATCTTAAGCCAGGCTAATACCGGGTCAGCCCAACATGAGGCGCCGGGAAGCCGCTTATTTCAACTGGTATTAGTCAATAAGGGCAATCTTGCGGGCAAGTTGCCGGGCCAGTTGTCCCTAGCGGCGCAGGCGTGCAGCGGGTATGATGCCCAAAACGGTTATCAAGCCAAATTAACCCAAGGAATATTAGTGTGGCAGTTACCGCAAGCCACCTCAACGGAGCGCGCAGCCGCACCAGCCTCCTCGCAGTTTGCGCCGAATTTAATCTCAGCGATCGAGCTAAGCCCAAATGGACGCAGAGTCATAGGCTGGGCACGTTGTGAGTCATTACATTTACAGGGAATTTATGCGCCATAAGTCAAATTCATTGCCAGCGAAGGCTATTCCACGCTGGAAAACCAAATTAAAACAAACCAGCCTGATTGGGTTAAGTCTCTTCTCCCCTGTGCTATTAGCCTGTGGCCCCGACTTCCCATTACAGTTGACTCAAGACAGGCAAAATAACCTAAGTTATTTACCCCAAACCAGTTTTAGCCAGCAGCTAAGCGGTTTAGCCAAACCACTGGCTTGGCAGTTTCAGGGGGCGCCAGCGGCGCAGGAGTATCTTTGGGATGAGGCACACAGTCGCTATCTTTCGCAGACTCGCGCCTATGAAAACAGCGAGTTATCCGAGGCTCAACTTGCGCAAGTTAATAGCCTGCGTGATGCACAAAGCTTGGCTGAGGCCGAACAAATCGCTGCGCAGTTAAAAGAGAGCTTAGCGCCCGCCTTAACGTGGTACAGCCTTGGCGCCATGGCGTTTGATGCCAAAGAGTACGATAAAGCCAGCGATTACTTTAAAAAGGTCATCGCCCTACCTGAGAGTGAGCGTGCGGGTCGCAGCCTGTGGGCGCTGTATAGCTTGTCTCGTATCGAGCTGATTAAGAGCAAAAGCGCCAACGATAATAGCCATTTTGTCCAAGCCAATGCTTACTTGCAGCAGCTACAAGCTGAGGTGACTCAAGGCGCAGCCGATCCGCTGCGCTTGAGCTTAGCCGGCCTTGGCGAGCAGGCTTATATTCTGCTGCATCAAGGCCAAGCTCAAATTGAAGTCACTCGTGGGGAATATGAGCCGCCAAAAATTGATGTGGCCTTAAATCCCGCCACGCTGGATAAGATTATTGAGCTATACGCCACTCAATCGGCCGAGGGCGACAGCAGCGGTTATGATTCGCTGTTGATGTTAAGCCGCACCTTAATGGCGAAAGATATCACTGAGATTAAGCCCTTATTGCAGCAACCAAGTGTGCAGCAGTTGCTTATCGCCTACTGGCAGAGCAGCGCCAATGACTTCGCCTTTGATGGACAGCTTACAGAAATGGGGCAACAGGTCGCTAAAACGCTGACCGTCTTCCCAACCGATGGCCTCATGCTGAGCCAAGGCGATAAGTTAGCCGCGATTTACTATCAGTTGGGCGACTATGCCAGTGCCGAGCGCCTCATTGCCCTCGCTAAACCCAGCGGCCTGACTTGGTGGCTCACGGCCAAATTAATGATGCAAAAGGGTGATCAAGCCCAAGCCGCTAAGGCCTATGCCGAAGCGGTGCGCCATTTCCCAACGGATATGAACGCTGCTACCGCAACTACCAGCCAACAGGATGCCCAGCAGCAGGCCATTGAAGCCGATGCAGAGCAAGCCACCTATTGCCGTATTCGCGCCGAGCAGGGCGTGCTATCCCTTGAACGGGGCGAATATGTCGATGCCCTAAACCAACTGTTCGCCAGTGGCGATGAGTATTGGCAGGATATCGCCTATGTGGCCGAGCGCGTGCTCACCACCGCCGAGCTTAAGCTGTTTGTCGACGAGCATGTGCCGGTAATGAACTTCGAGTATCCCAAGGACAGCGATTGGTACGACAGTGTCGAGCCACTCAATAATCGCCTGCGTTACTTACTGGGTCGTCGCTTACTGCGTGAAGGCGCGATTGCCGAAGCGCCAGCTTATTTCAGTAATCCCACACTTAATGCCAATGTGCAGGAGTATGGCAAGGCATTGACCACAGCCAAGAGTAGCAAGGGCATTGAGAGTGCCCGCGCCTATTGGACTGCCGCCGAACTCGCGCGTCATCAAGGCATGGAAATCTTAGGCTTTGAATTAGCGCCGGATTATTCGATTTACGCCGGGATGTTCGACTTAAGGGATTGGTATGCAGCGGATAAGCTCAGCGATAAAGAGCAGCAACGCATCAGCGCCAGCCAAGCGATTCCCGATAAACGTTTCCACTATCGCTACCAAGCCGCCGAGCTGGCAAGCAAGGCCGCCGACTTAGTCCCCCACAACAGCCAAGCCTATGCGGCGCTATTATGCCAAGCCACAGGTTGGGTGTTATATCGCGATGATGAACTCGCCCAACGCTACTATAAAAAATACGTCGCCAACGGCCCCTTTGTGCCTTGGGCCGAGAATTTTGGTACGCAGTGTGAAACCCCAGACTTTGACCGCGCCGTCGAACGGGAAAAAGCCAACCAAATCGCCGAGTGGAATGCGATTTACCACAAACTGAAAAAGCCTGTGGCCGTTAGCGTTGCCATCATCGCCGCCCTACTCGGCGCTTACGCGTGGCGCAGAAGAAAGCGTAAACAGTAAAAACACAAAGCGCCTTTCTTATCACCAAAGAAAGGCGCTAAAGCAGAGCTGATGAATTGCTGGAGTACAGGGAGAATTGCCATTGTTTTCCCAGTGACACGCCATGAATATGTCCTTATAGGCTCGACGGCGGCATCCATGCCGCCAACGGTCACTGTTGCAACAATGGCAATCTTTACGACCATCGAACTGTTCATTTGGCTAAAAAGCTAATGCCCCATTTAGTGTTTCGGCTCGTTAGCTCAATCGAAAATTCCCACACCTGATGCCATACATATTCTTATCTATTTGCCTATGTTTGGCCTTACCAAAAATCGGCTAACAATGATGGGTATACAGTCATATTTAAACTTAGGTGTTTTGGTATGATTTTTAGACAATATCAGTGCACATTAACTCCATCTGCAAAAATAAAACGCTATAAAATCAGGTGAATATAGTAACTGAATTTTAGTTAATAGGTTTGGAAAACGCGCATGCGCGTTTTTCCAGATAGTGTATTTGGCAGAAAGCTGATAAGTTCTTTGCATACAGGTAGTTAACAGTGCGCGTTTTTGCTGGTCTAACGAGATAAACGCGCATGCGCACGAATAAAATGTTAGCCGGTTTTCGGGTTTTATAGTTTTCGCCGGTAAGGCAACTCATCAAGGATGGTGGCGCTGTTTGGCAGTTCTTCGTTTTAGCCAAGTTTAAATCGCCAGTTGTTTTCGCTGCATCCCTTCTGATAGTTTGTCCTTAACGTAAATTTTACAGGTGCCAATCACCCTTTGCGGGCAGCGACGCTGCGCGGGTCAGTTGTTGGTTGGTTTTGTTTTTTATTTGCACGTGCGCGTCGTTGTTTGGGTTTGCTTGCTGAGCGGTAGCATTGGTTCGGCTAACAAGGCGCGCCACAGTGACGTCAAATCGCTGCGCGCTTTGCCGCACGTGCGCTAATCGTTATGCGTAAAAGGAGTGGCCTTGGAGTTTTATCTAAAAAAGTATGGAAACGGGCTTTTTATACTTATAGCAGTTGTTGCAATAATACCAAATTTTTTGTACGACACAGTTTTGAATGCACCTTATCACTGGGCCTTTAAATATTTGTCGATTCCAATTTTTGGTTTATCTTTCTATGTTTATTTTTACAAATTACCAAAATTTCGACGCAAAGCTGGAAATTTTAAAGGCTTTGCATGGACATCAATGGTTGCAGCATTATTATTGCTATTTAGTGGTGGCTATGTTCTTTTCTTTAACGCTTGGGTGGGCAGCCAGAAAGAAGTTTATTTATCAGGTACTGTTGTCGAACTTGATACATATAAAAGTACTAAAGGCGGTATGAGCTACTATGTGTATGTTCTACTTCCCAACTCAGATGAGCCGGTTAAATTAGATGTATCAAAATCACACTTCAATACATTTAAAGTCGGTTCAGAGTTTAAGGAAGTATGGATTCGAGGATCACTAGGTATTCTGTATCATCGGCGTTAACGCATAACAAATAAGGATAGGCCGCGCGTAGCCGCGACCTTATCCCAAGTGTTGAACAAGCCCGATGCTGGTTGTGGACACTTTATTATGCAAATAGCGGATTGAGAATGTGTACTGGCGAAGGTCTTATTTTGAAAGAGACTTTTATGCAGACATGACCCGCCCTTAGCGAACGAGCTAATATTTTTATCACTTGTTCATCAAGCCGTTATCAAGTCCTCATTCTGTTTGGTTAGCCCGTTATCCTTATACTTCTCGCCTTAGGCGGTGATGTTAGCGCCTGTCGGTCGAAGTTAATAGCGGGGACAGCCATATCTTTTTGTGTTATTCAGCACCTTCAACTAGGCTTTAAAATATCCTGATTTTGTCTGTGTGGAGTTTGCGATGACTTCGGCAAGAAGACAGCTAATTGATGCTAATTCAACGCCCTTCTACCATGTGATAAATCGCTGTGTTAGAAGGGCTTTTTTGTGCGGCGAGGATAAGTTATCTGGATAATAGCGGGGACAGCCATATCTTTTTGTGTTATTCAGCACCTTCAACTAGGCTTTAAAATATCCTGATTTTGTCTGTGTGGAGTTTGCGATGACTTCGGCAAGAAGACAGCTAATTGATGCTAATTCAACGCCCTTCTACCATGTGATAAATCGCTGTGTTAGAAGGGCTTTTTTGTGCGGCGAGGATAAGTTATCTGGACGTAGTTACGAGCATCGACGTGGCTGGATAGTTGATAAAATCAAAGCCTTGTCTGCGATATTTTGTATCGATATTTGCGCCTACGCGGTGATGAGCAATCACTATCATTTAGTGCTTAAAATAGATGTCGATAAGGCCAAATCCTTAACGCAAAAAGACATTATCAGCCGTTGGTGCCAAATCACTAAAGGCCATGCAGTCGCGACTAAGTATATGAATGGTGATGCATTAATCGAAGGTGAACGCATGTTGCTCGATGGCTTAATTACCGAGTGGCATGAACGATTAAGCAGTATTTCTTGGTTTATGCGTTGTTTAAACGAAGAAATTGCCCGTAAGGCTAATCGTGAAGATGAGTGCAAAGGCGCCTTTTGGGAAGGTCGTTTTAAATCGCAAGCACTGTTAGATGAGCAAGCCTTGCTCGCGTGCATGATGTATGTCGATTTAAATCCAATCAGAGCAGGCATTGCCGATTCTTTGCAATCCTCTGATTTTACATCGATTCAGGAGCGAATTAACTCGCTAGATTCACCCAAGCGCCCATTAGCTATCTCAAAGCTACAAACTGACTTCTCAACTAATGAAGCTCATATTCCCCACAAGTCTCTGGTCCAATTCGATGGCGCAGCTCACCTGAATCAGCAAGTGGGTATTCCGTTTCACTTTGCCGATTATCTCGAACTGATTGATTGGACAGGCCGCGCCATCCGCCTTGATAAGAAAGGCTATATCGATAATCAACGACCTAAGCTACTCAATGAATTAGGTGTTGCGCCCGATGCGTGGCTCACATCAGCCAAAGAGTTTCGTCGTCAATACAGTGGCATAAGTGGTCGATGGGATAGCATGTGTGAATTTAAAAAGCAGCATAACAGCGGCAAATGGTGTAAAGGTAAAGCCTCAAGCCAAGCGTTACATCCTTAAGTTGCTCACGACTCAGCGTTTAGGATTATTTTTGTTTATCCGAAATGGAGATAATTTCGCGCAAAACATAGCACGCTTTTGTCCCAAAGCGTGCTATGTATTTCTTTAAAACTTACAGATTACGCCGATGCTAAATAGGTGAGCCATGGAGGTTTGCGAGACGACCGTCCGCCCCATGGACGGGGCGGTCGAGCATCCACGGACGGACTCGCTGCGTGTCGATGAGCGAATACCATGGCTCACCTATAACTCAGCACTTAAATATCGTCTCCCCCAAATTTTATGCCGTTAAGGGAACTATCCAACACATTTTTCCCCCTTCAATTCCAACTGCATTTCTTTGGAATGAAAACATTTCCTACAGAAACAAGCTAACCCACAGGCCTTATGGATTCACCCAATTAACTCGCTCGCCAGCTAGATAAGCGCTGAGATTTGCCGTTGCGATATTGAGCAGGTTCTGCCGTGCTTCTTTGGTTGCCCAAGCATTGTGTGGGCTGATACTGATATTGGGCGCTGTTAGTAGCGGATTATCCGCGCTCGGTGGTTCGGTAGAGAGTACATCGACGCCGGCAAATACTTTGCCCTGCGTTAATGCGGCCGCAAGCGCCGCCTCATCAATTAAGCCGCCGCGTGCGGTGTTGATCAGTAACGCCTTCGGCTTCATTAATTCGAGGGTTTGAGCATTAATCAGCTCGGTGGTCTCAGGGGTGAGTGGACAATGGAGCGAGAGAATATCGGACTCCTTGAATACCGTATTACGAGATGTCCAACTCACGCCTTGGGGTAAATTGCGGGGCTGAGTGCGGGTATTTACTAATACCTTCATGCCGAAAGCTAAAGCGAGTTTAGCCACCTGCTGACCAATATCCCCATAACCAATCAAGCCTAAGGTTTTGCCTTTGAGGGATTGCAGCGGCATTAAGGTAAAACAAAAGTCACTGCAATTGCTCCATTGCCCTGCGGCAACGGCTTGATGGTGCGCCGCAACCGCTTGCGTATGATGCAAAATATGAGCAAACACCATTTGTGCGACGGCATCAGGACCATAGGCGGGCACGTTGGTGACCACTATGCCTAACTCTTTTGCGGCGGCAAGATCCACCACGTTAGTGCCAGTAGCAAGCACACCGATATATTTAAGCTTAGGCAGTTGGGCTAAGGTGTTAGCATCGAGGGGCGTCTTGTTGGTGAGCACAATTTCGGCATCCTGAGCACGGGGGATAATCTCCGCCGAGGGCGTGCGGGCAAAACAGCTAAATTCCCCTAATGCGCTGACCGCTTGCCAGGTTAGATCCCCTGGATTTAAGGTTTCACCATCGAGTACGACTATTTTCATCTTTACCTCTTAACTGCGTTTGCGCCTTGCCCATAAAGCAGGAAAATTAAAAACTGAGTTTGACCCCAAGATTGGCTTGCACTTGCCACATTACATCCGATGTGACATGCCATAAGCATTGGTCTTCATTACAAAAAAGTGAGGTGTCACTGTCAATAAAGGTCGCGTAGCCACGCAGATCCGCAAACAACGCAAAGTTTTGCATCATACGATATTCGACGCCACCACCAATGCCCATGGAGAAACGGGTTTCCGTTGACCAATCATCGGGCATCATCCGAGTCACCCCGGCACTGGCGGTAATGTAGGGCTGAAAATCGCCACTTGGGAAGAATAAAGTGCCGCCAAGGTGGATATAGTCCACATCTAAGGAGGCGACTAAGTCTGGGGTAAACAGGCCACCGCTTTTCAGCTCGGAGGATTGGCGACTGTAAAGCAGGTAAATATTGCCGGGATCGTTAGTGCCAATCCCTAACATGAGGCCGTAATGGCTCGCCTCTTCGATACCCACACTCTGCTTATTATTGGTTTCAGCGTTGTTAGCATCGAGTTCATTGATATCGAACGAGCTGCCGCCAAAGCTGTAACCACCGTAGGGGGCGACAAACAGCTCGGGTTCGGCATAGGTTGGTAATGCGAGGGTTAGAGGTAATAAACCTGCAATCACACTTAATCGGTTAACGTATTTCATCTTAATCCCTTATCTATCGTTATTATTCCTTGCGTCGACAACGTTAACCGAAGCATTAGCGCATGCCGCGCTCCGATTTCACTCTGTCGTACGCAGCTTGGATATCCTGCGCCTTACGATTGGCAATTTCCATCATCTCGGGTGGTAACCCCTTAGCAACCAATTTATCGGGATGATGTTCATTCATCAACTTACGATAAGCCCGCTTGACCTCTTGATCCGTCGCCTCGGCATTAATGCCGAGCAAATGATAGGCGTCGGTAATCGAGGTTTTATTTCCATTAGAGGTTTGGTGGAAACGGTATTCCGCTTGCCAACGTTTCAGTAATTCATCGAGTTGCCCACGACCATAACCTAACTCTTGGGCCACCGTCATCAGAATTGCATGTTCTGCGGCATCGAGCTCACCGTCCGATAGGGCGGTTTGAATTTGGATCTCGATAAACATTTGCACCAGTTCTTGACGGCCTTGGGTCACGGCGCGAAAGGCTTGCAGGCTGCTACGCAGGTCAAAGTCGGGCTCTTTACCCTCACGGAACGCCTGCTGCGCCTCTTTACGGGCTTCACCCGTTAAGCGCATCTGATCCATCAACATAGTCGCGATACGAATATCGGTTTCAGTCACTCGACCCGACGCCTTGGCCACATGGCCCATCACGGCGAAGGTGGTGTTAAAGAATATTCCCTGTCGATTCTTGGCTTGACCTAAGATCTGACTAAAACTGGCGCCACCACCAGCGCGCTTGTCGTAGAGATGCCCAAGCCATAAGCCCAGCAGAGCACCGAAAATACGGCCAAACATAAACCCGATAACAAATCCAAAAAACTTACCCCAAAGGCGCATCTTAATTCCCAATTTGATAATTTATTCAGTCACTCAATCGACATCGCGAGTGAAACCGTTAAGTCAGGGCGCTAAACATTAGGCGATATGCCATTACGCTAGCGCTGACTCTAATGCTTGCAGACGCGCAATCGTCCCAACATCGCACCAGAGTCCATTAAAGTGTGCCCCGGTGATCAGGCCATCGGCCATCTTAGCCCGCAGCAAAGGCCCAAGGGCAAAGGCACCATCCGGCGTACCGTCAAATAATGATGGGCGATATAAGCCCATGCCAGAGAAAGTGTATTTTTGCTCACCCTGTTCACGTACAAGGCCCTGTTCTAAGGCAAAGTCGCCGTTAGGATGTTGCTCGGGATTCGGCACCAACCATAAATGCGCCAGAGCAGTATCCGCTAAGGGGACAATCGTCGGCAAGGCATCGATAAACACATCACCATTGAGCACTAAAAACGGTGCATCCGAGTCGCCATCCGTCATCAGCAGAGGCAAGGCTTGTTTAATTCCGCCACCGGTCTCGAGTGCCGATGCTTCGGCGCTATATTGGATCTTGACCCCAAAGGCATGACCATCGCCTAAGGTTTCGACCAGCTTATGCCCAAGCCAAGCGTGATTTATCACGATATCCACGATACCCGCCGCCGCTAACTTCTCGATATGGTACACAATCAGCGGCTTACCTAACACCGGTACTAGGGGTTTTGGTAAAGAGTCAGTCAATGGGCGTAAACGCTCTCCCCTGCCTGCCGCCAGGATCATCGCCTTCATTGCTTGTCTCCCTGCTGAGTATCCCTTTCCTTGGCCGCAAACGCAGGCACAACGCGCGATTGCACCCAAGCGGAAAATGGTGCCAACTCAGGATAAACACTGGCAATATCCACAATGTAGGACAAGGTTAACGGAATATCGGCCATATAGGCGGGCTTGTTATCACGATAGTGTAAACGGGCAAAAATCCCTGCGGCCTTGATATGGCGCTGCAACCCCATTAAATCAAACCAAGTTTGGTACTGGGTAAAGGATGTCTGCGCCGGGATTTGCCCTAACTCAAGCACTTGCTGATAATGCTGCTGCATTAATTCCTGCACCATGGTTTGCGGCCAACGGATATAGCAATCCCGCAGTAAAGACACAGCGTCGTAGGTCACAGGCCCTAGCACCGCATCTTGAAAATCAATCACGCACAGCTCGCCCTCTTTTAGCATCAAGTTACGGCTGTGGAAATCCCGGTGCATCCCCACCTTTGGCTGAGCGAGGGCATTTTCTACTAAGAGGCCAAAACTCTTCTCCAGCAGTAAGCGTTCCTCATGGCTAAGTTCGAGCTGTAAATGCCTCTCTAACAGCCATTCGGTAAAGATCCCCAGCTCACGGCGCACAAACGCCTCATCATATAAAGGCAAGGGCTGCGTGTTGCCTGTGACAGGATCAAGGCTCTCAACCACTGAGGCCACCTGGGGCAATAATGCCAATGCGCGGCGGTAATAATCGGCGACATTATCGTCCGTAAGTACAGACAATAACTGGGTATCCCCCAGATCGCTCAGAAGCATAAAACCTTGCTCGGCATCGGAAGTAATCACTTTTGGAACTGTCAGTCCCGCCGCAGCATAGCTACTAGCGAGGGCGATAAAAGGCGCGATAGGCACTAAGGCGGGCGGAGAATCGGCGACAATATAGCTAGCATCACGCGCAACGACGCGGAAATAGCGTCTAAAACTAGCATCACCCGAAATCAATATCGGGGTCACATCATAGGAAAAATAACGGTTCAGCCACTGATTAAGGGAAATAAATCTCGGATCGGATAAAGTCATTTCATGGCTCTTATAGAAAAATTGCTTTATTATAGCTGGCATATAATTTGGAAACAGCTAAGAAATTGAGAGATTTATTTGCTGCGTTGCACTTGTAGTTTGCAACTTTCCCCGTCGATACTTGTCCAGACTAAGAAATCATTATTATTGACCTAAGATGCAGATCCGTTACCTTCTGGCCTTGAGCCTGTTACCTAAATTAGTCCTGGCAGACGAATCTCCCGCAACCTCAGCATCACAATGCCTAATCGAACCGCCAGTACCTCGTATCGTATCTCAACCGGGGTTGAGTGCGGCTGAACAAGCAAAAATTCGAATAGCTTCAGACCGCTCAAAAGCTGAAATGGGTAAGCAAGCGATTTTTACCGGTGATGTGGTCTTCAGCCAAGGCGATAGACACATCGCTGCCGATGAAGCCATCCTCGATCAAGCCACAGAACAATTTGATGCTAATGGCAACTTAGTCTTCCAAGACAGCAATTTTACCGTTACCGCAGACTCGCTACAGGCGCAAATGCGCAGCAATCGTGCCACCCTCAAAGGCGCACAGTATTGGCTGCACGGGCAACAGGTACACGGTGATGCAGAAAAACTGCAAATCACCATAAACAACAACCTGATTTTAACCAATACGAACTTTACCACCTGTCCGCCTGACAACGTCTCTTGGTTGCTTGAAGCCGAAAAAATTAAGATCAACAGCGAAGAAGAATGGGGTGAGATCTGGAATGCCAAGCTGCGAGTGGCCGATATTCCGGTGTTCTACATCCCTTATATGACGGTTCCGGTTTCAGACAAACGTAAAACAGGCTTCCTCTATCCAAGCTTTAGCACCAGCACCACCAACGGTTTTGAGGTGTCAGCGCCCTACTATTGGAATATTGCACCGGAATACGACCTGACATTTACGCCAAACTATATGACTAACCGCGGGTTATTCACTAAAACTGAGTTTCGTTATCTCGCGGGTGAAGCTCAAAATGGCCGTTTGAATTTTGAATATCTAGGCAGTGATCGAATGATCGGCGGCAGCCCAAATCGTTACCTGTATAACTGGCAACACCAGGGAGCTATCGATAAAAACTGGCGAGTATTGACTAACTTTACTGAAGTTTCGGATAACAACTATTTCAACGACTTAAAGTCTGATGTTAACCGTGCGACCGATAACCAATTATCACGGATTGGCGAAGTCAGTTACTTCGAACGTGATTGGGATATCAGCACTCGGGTGCAGGATATTAAAGTACTGGGCGAAGATGAAAAGCCATATCAAGTCATGCCACAGGTTAACTTTAACTACCGTGCCGCCGACTTTTGGAACAACTTGGACTTTGGTTTTAACTCAGAGCTGACCAATTTTGCCCACCAAGATGACGATGTAAACACGGCAACCCGTTTACATATGGCACCCAGCCTAACACTGCCAATCCATGGTCCTTCAGGCTCACTGACGAGCCAATTAAAGTTAATGCAAACTAACTATTGGCAGGACAAAAATAACACTAAATTTGATACCTTAGATGACACTGTGAGCCGTACCATTCCTCAGGTGCGTATCAACGGACAAATCAACTTTGAACGTTTTACCGAGATATTTGAGCAAAATTATCGCCAAACACTCGAACCTCAATTCCAGTATCTGTATGTAGGTTATGAGGATCAACGGGGCATTGGTATTTACGATACCGCCCAATTACAGGACGACTACTTTGGTCTATTCCGAGATCGCCGCTTCTCCGGTCTTGACCGTATCGCCGATGCCAACCAAGTTACCCTTGGTATTACAACTCGTTTCTTCGATGACCATAACCAAGAAGCGACCAAATTCAGTCTCGGACAAATCTTCTATCTTCAAGACAGTAAGCTAGGCTATGAAGATAATATTTTTGAGCAAAATCAATCAACTTCAGTATTGGCGGCCGAGTTAGATACTCGTTTAAGCCAAGACTGGTATTTGGGCGCGGCCATTCAGTACGATACCAACACCAGTGACAATAAGAAGACCGAAGTCACATTAGACTTCCGTCCTGAAGCCAACAAACTACTGCAATTAAGCTATCGTTATGTACCCGATCTACTGAACTCCAACACTAACGATTTGGTTAATATCTCCCAAGCAGGTGTTCGCGGAGCTTGGCCTATCAATGACAGCCTCTATTTTGTTGGCAACTGGTACTATGACCTCAACGAGAGTCGTAGCATAGAAACCTATACAGGTTTCCAATATGAATCATGCTGTTATGCAATCCGCCTCAGTTATCACTATCGCATTAAAACCAACTACGATGACAACATCGGCTCAGCCATTATCGATGAGCGCGAGCAATTTGAGCGTGGTGTGTACCTCAACTTAGTCATCAAAGGGCTCGGTGGTTCTGGTCCATTAGGTGTAACGGATATGCTCAATGATGGTCTGTTTAACTACAGAAAACCGCTTTATCTGAGGAATTAGCAAAGAATTGTGGTAGATTGCTGAACCTCAACAAGGACTGAGAGTCCAAACAAGTTAATGAAAGCTGTGCGTTCACCCAATAACTGAATTGAGTGACGCATCTTTTAAGAGTTACCAACAAAAGAAAATTTAGGCAACTCACTGTAATTTCGATATAAATGGTAAAGTTAACTTAAATAAGCCGTCGAATCTGACCTTAGAACGTGCCAAGGATTTTGTGGATGAAACCCAGTAAACATCTGATTTTTGCTTTATTTGCACTCGCTATCAGCCAGCCAACCATGGCAGCTCCCCAGCCACTCGACCGTGTTGCCGTTCAAATCAACGACGGTATTGTGCTCGAAAGTGAAATCACCAATATGATTGACACGGTTAAAGCCAATGCTAAGGCCGCGAATCAATCGTTACCCTCCGACAGTGCACTGCGCACCCAGGTTATCGAGCGATTAATTTTGACTCGTCTGCAATTACAAATGGCGGATCGCATTGGTCTACATATTGGTGACCTACAGTTAGACCAAGCAATTGAAAACATTGCGCGCGAACAAAAAATGACCGTGGCGCAAATGCAGCAAAAAATTGAGAGCGAAGGCTTAAGCTTCGGCCAATACCGTGAGCAACTACGTGAAGAAATCACCTTAGGTGAAATCCAACGTATTCAAGTACAACGCCGTATCCAAGTTTCACCACAGGAAATCACTGGCCTAGTGAAACTGATCCAAGAGCAAGGCATGAAGGACGTCGAATACCAAATCGGCCATATCCTTATTGATGTACCCAATAATCCCACCAGTGAACAACTCGAAGCGTCAAGCAAACGCGCCAATGCGGTGCTTGAACGTTTAAAGAGTGGTGAGGATTTCCGCCGTACCGCTATCGCCTCTTCATCTGGCCCTAAAGCACTTGAAGGCGGTATTTGGGATTACATGAACATCAACGAGATGCCAACCCTGTTTGCAGAAGTCATTAATGGCGCCAAAAAAGGCGATATTATCGGCCCAATTAAAAGCGGTGCTGGCTTCCATATCATCAAGATTATGGATGCTCGTGGTTTACAAACCAAAGAAATTGAAGAAGTGAGAGCGCGTCATATCCTGCTCAAGCCATCGCCAATTCTGTCGGAAGATCGCGCTAAGGCCATGTTGGAGCAATTCCTGAAGCAAATTCGTTCAGGCGAAGCTAAATTCGAAGATTTAGCCCGTCAATACTCTGAAGATCCGGGTTCAGCGACTAAGGGGGGCGAGTTAGGTTGGGCAGAGCCAGGTATTTATGTGCCAGAATTTGCGCAGACACTTAATAGTTTAAGCCCTGATCAGATCAGTGAGCCTTTCCGTACTACCCACGGCTGGCATATCACTCAGTTAGAAGAGCGTAGAAAAACCGATGCCACGGATCAATTTAATACTAACCGTGCGCACCAACTGATTTTCCGTCGCAAATTTAACGAAGAACTGCAAAACTGGCTAGACGAAATGCGTGCCGACGCATACATTGAAGTCTTTCAGCCTGAGTCTAATCGAGGTTAAGGTAAATTGACCACTAAACGTATTGCCGTTACCCCCGGAGAACCTGCGGGTATCGGCCCCGATTTAGTCGTGCAACTGGCTCAGCAGGCTTGGCCTGCTGAGTTAGTCGTTTGTGCGGATCCTGAATTATTAGCCAGCCGGGCTAAACGACTTGGCCTTCATGTTACCTTTCGCCCCTATTTGCCTGATCAGGCCCCAAAACCTCAAGCAGCAGGTACGCTGACAATCGCCCCCTTCAAGCTGGTCACTGAAGCCGTTTGTGGGCAACTTGATGAGCAAAATAGTACCTATGTGGTTGAGACTCTGCGTTACGCAGGTGAAAAAAACATGAGTGGCGAGTTTGATGCCGTTGTCACCGGCCCAGTGCATAAGGGGATCATCAATCAAGCAGGGATTTCCTTTAGTGGTCACACCGAGTTTTTTGCCCATCAGGCTAACTGCCCCGATGTAGTGATGATGTTAGCAACTCAAGGTTTACAAGTGGCACTGGTGACCACTCATATTCCACTGGCTTATGTTGCTAAAGCCATTACACGCCAACGCTTACATCATATTATCAAGATTTTACACGCTGACCTTATCAGCAAGTTTGCCATTGCTTCGCCTAAGATTTATGTCTGTGGCTTAAATCCCCATGCGGGTGAAGATGGACATTTAGGGCGTGAAGAGATCGACGTGATTATTCCGGCACTGAATGAACTGCGTGATGAGTTTCAAATGAACATTGTCGGCCCCCTCCCCGCCGATACCCTGTTCCAGCCTAAATATTTACAGGACGCTGACGTCGTCTTGGCCATGTACCATGACCAAGGCTTACCCGTTCTAAAGTCACAAGGATTTGGCAAATCGGTAAACATTACCTTAGGTTTACCTTATATCCGTACCTCGGTTGACCATGGTACGGCGCTCGATCTTGCGGGAACTGGCAAAGCCGATATCGGCAGTTTTGTCTGCGCCTTGAATAAAGCCATTGAGTTATCCTCAAAAAACTAAACGATTAGATATTAATGAGTAGCAAAGTACATTTAGGCCACACGGCCAGAAAGCGTTTCGGACAAAACTTCTTAACTGACAACAATGTGATTAACCGCATTGTGGGTGCAATCGCCCCCGATAACGACCATGTGATGGTAGAGATCGGCCCAGGCCTTGGCGCTTTAACGGAGCCAGTCGCCTCCTCGATAGACAATCTCACCGTAGTGGAGTTAGACCGCGATTTGGTTGAGCGCTTGCAGCATCACCCAGTACTTAAGGATAAGCTCACCATTCATCAGGGCGATGCATTGCAGTTTGATTTTAGTCAGTTGGTTGTCCCAGGTAAAAAACTCAAAGTTTTTGGTAACTTACCTTACAATATTTCAACTCCGTTAATGTTCCATCTGTTCGAGTTTGCCGAACTGATTGAAACCATGCACTTTATGTTGCAGAAGGAAGTAGTGCTGCGTTTATCTGCAAGTCCAGGCACGAAAGCCTATGGCAGATTAACGGTTATGGCACAATATTTTTGCCAAGTGGTCCCCGTACTCGAAGTACCACCCCATAGCTTTGCGCCACCACCGAAAGTGGATTCTGCCGTAGTGCGCCTTTTGCCCTATGCAGAAAAACCCTTCCCCTGTAAAGATGTGAATGTGCTACGCCAGCTATGTACCACGGCATTCAATATGCGCCGCAAAACACTGCGTAATAACCTCAAACAAGTGTTAAGTGATGAAGAGTTCGAACAGTTAGGTATCGATCACAACCTGCGTCCAGAACAAATCTCCGTTGAACAATATGTTGCAATGGCGAATATGGTATGTGATAAGCAGGCTTAAGCAGTTAAGTTTGATGGGCACTTAGGTGCCCAATATCATTGTAGGAACTCACATGAGCGTATTGGATAACTCTATCCGAGTCGAAGTCAAAACCGAGTATATTGAACAACAATCCTCGCCAGAGGATCAGAAATACCTCTTTAGCTACACTATCACCATTATTAACCTCGGTGAGCAGACCGCAAAACTCGAAACCCGTCACTGGATCATTACCGACGCGAACGGCAAAATGACTGAAGTACAAGGTGCAGGAGTCGTCGGCGAAACCCCAAGCATTCCACCCAATACCGCCTACCAATATACCAGTGGCACAGTACTCGATACGCCTCTTGGCATTATGTATGGTACTTATGGTATGGTCAGCGAATCTGGCGAACGTTTTAAGGCAACCATTAAGCCCTTCCGTTTAGCGACCCCTGGTTTATTACACTGATTTAATTTAAGAAAGGATACTGTGGCCCATTATTTTGTTGGTGATGTCCAAGGCTGTTTTGCCGAACTCCAAAAATTACTTGCTAAGGTCGACTTTAATCCATCCCGCGATGAACTGTGGGCGGTGGGTGATCTTGTCGCTAGAGGCCCAGATTCATTAGCGACACTGCGCTTTTTTCAATCTCTAGGTGATGCGGGTAAAACGGTTCTCGGGAACCACGATCTGCATTTACTGGCCCTGCATGGCAAACTTAAGCGGGATAAACCCAGTGATAACCTCACACCACTATTAAACGCACCGGATATTTCGAGCCTTATCGACTGGCTTAGGCAGCAACCCCTAATGCGAGAGTTGCCAGAACATAACGTCATCATGACCCATGCTGGCGTGCCACCGCAATGGTCATTAGAACAATTAAAGCAAGAATCCCAACTAGTTAGCCAAGCCCTACAGCAAAATGATTATCTCGATGCTCTCATTCGCCAAATGTATACCGACACTGCAGAACGTTGGGACCCAAGTGCTATTGGTATAAATCGGCTGCGATTTTGTATTAATGCGTTGACCCGCATGCGTTATTTGTATATCGATGGTCATTTGGATTTTGATTGTAAACAGCCACCAGAAAATTGCAGTAATCCACAGCTTCGCCCGTGGTTTGAATTTACGTCGGCATTACGCCAAAGTCACACCTTAGTGTTTGGACATTGGGCTGCATTGATGGGAAAAGTGAAAGATCCTAAGTTAAAAGCACTCGATACAGGCTGTTGCTGGGGAGAACACCTCACCCTATGGCATCTTGAAAAAGACCAAAAAATTACCCAAAAAAAGTTAAAAAAGAGTTAAACTAACCTTAACTTTGGTCGATAAACGACAGTGCGTCTAAGCCCTGAATTTAATAATCTTTTCATTCGGAATAATATAATAATAACCGGAGTATCCTATGAAAGTTAATGTAGCCACCCGAGTCATTGGCGGGTTTAGCATAGTCACGCTTTTACTTGTGTTGTTAGGATTTACCTCTTACCTGACGAACATTAGCCTCAAAGATAGTTCGGCGATGATGCAAGAACTCAGCCTGCCAGCCCTAAAATCGACCAATCATTTAACCGAGTCCCTGAGTGAGCAACAGCGTCAAGTATTAATCGCTTACCATGCCCCAAAATCCCGGCTCATTCCCGATATCCGTAAAGTATTTAACGACCATAGCGCCCAGTTTAAAAATGAGATCAGCAATCTTAACCAGCTTGTTCAAAAGCAAAACAACTTGTCATCATTGATTTCTCAATTAAATACAAGCTTTTCTACCTTTGAGCGGGATAGTTTGGCCATGCTTACCGAGCGAGAAGCCGCGTTAAGCAAACAAGAACAGCTTATCAATTTAAAAAAGAAACTCGAAAATGCCGCTGATGATGCCTCATCGGTACTGCTCGATATTATCGATTTAGAAAATAGCCAAAACCCTGATGCCCAGAGTCTTGCAGCTTCAGCCAGTGCAATTGATAGCAGCATGGGGAATATCATCACCACCATTGCTGATTTGGTGACAAACGAAGAAATGAGTAAACACGAACTCATTTCCAAGGAACTTGATTACATTCTTAGCGAAAGCAAAAATAAGCTCGAATACGTTAACCGCCATGCGCAGGGTATTATTGAAGCTGATACCTTAGAATCGATTAACCAAGATATTAAAAAAGTACTGGCACTCCTCGAAGGCTCAGATTCTATGGTGCAACTCAAAGCGAGCCAGTTGAGTCATTCTTTGGCGGCATCGAATCAACTTAGCATTATTGAGAAAGACGCTAAAATCATCGATCGTAACATGGAAGAAGTGAGCAATAATATCGAAGCGGTTGCGGCACAAATGAGCCAAGAAACCATTGCTCAAATTGATGCAGCCAGTATCCGCACTATGATTGTGGTGCTTATCGCAATTGTTGTCGCCGTTATTATCAGCTTTGCCGTAGTCACGCCCCTAAAACGCTCGCTGAACCAAGTAAACAATGCGCTGAATGTGCTCGCTTCAGGTAATTTAACCCACAAATTAGATGATTCAGGTCACGATGAGTTTGCTGAACTTGCCAAAAACTGTAATCGCTTGGTCGATAGTTTACGCGGCTTAATTGCGGGTATTTTAGATCGTTCAAACCAGCTTGCCGCCGCAGCTGAACAGACCTCTGCAATCACCGCACAAACCACCACGGGTATCCAAGAACAAAAGAATCAAGTCGATCAAGTGGCTACCGCAACGACAGAATTAAGCTCCAGCGCGCAACAAGTGTCGATGAGTGCCGATGATGCACTCGCACAAATTAAACAAGCTGATCAAGAAGCTAAGCATATGCGTGCTATTGCCGAGGAAAATAAACACACTATTCTGGCCTTAGCGGAAGAAGTGGCTAAAGCAGGCCAAGTGATTAACAAGGTCCAATCGGATAGCGCCTCAATTGGGTCGATTTTGGATGTGATCCGCGGTATTGCCGAACAGACGAATCTATTGGCATTGAACGCGGCCATTGAAGCCGCGCGGGCGGGTGAACAGGGCCGTGGCTTTGCGGTCGTCGCCGACGAAGTAAGAAGCCTAGCATCAAGAACCCAAGTCTCGACCCGTGAAATTCAACAAATGATTGAGGTATTGCAGCAAGGGGCACAGCAAGCAGTGGCTGCGATGGATATGGGCCGTGCCCAAGCCAATGCCTGCGTAGCAAAAACAGAACAAGCCAACCTTGCCCTAGAGACCATCAGCCAGTCGGTGCATAAAGCCTATGATGCAGGCACTCATATTGCCCACGCCGCGCAGGAACAAAATTTAGTAAGCCAACAAGTGTCTGAAAAACTAGAACATATTGCAGCAATTTCGGAAGAGACCGCGATTGGCGCAGATCAAACCGCCCAATCAAGCCATCAGGTGGCTAAGCTTGCCGAAGAGCTACAAGCTTCTGTCGGTGAATTTAGAGTGTAAGCAAACACTCAGGTATAAATAGGGTCGCTGTCGCGGCCCTTTTCTTTGGCTTGCGCTTTCCCTTGAACTCGGTTATCAGGCTATCCCGCAGCCAAATGCTATAAATGCAATTTCGGAACTCAACTCAATATTCAGTAAAAACGGCCTAAACGACACCCATAAAAAATGCCGAACTGAGTTCGGCATTTTTTACGTATTATTCTTTGCCTATGTAAAAGCACGCGAGAAAATGATTAAACAGGCTATTACTCTTCTTCACCGCCAGCGCCTGCACCTAAACGCTCTTTAACCGCTGCAGTGATAGGACTGGCACTATGACCATTTGCCTCAGCCCAAGCTTGGATAGTCATGCCATCCGCTTCTGGTACGCTTAGCTCGTTGGCGGATAACCGCTTAGCAACAAACTCACCCGCATCATTCGCATTCACGGCATAGGCGGTACGTAGTAAGCTTTGGCCGTCACAACTAATTCCGCTGTAAACTTGGCGCAATTTAACACGACTTTCTTTTAATTTTTTACGTAAGCGGTTTTTATCGTTCGCTTTAACGTAATCACAAATACTCGCAACAAGCGGATCTGCTTCAGTCGCTTTAGCCGAGGTTGGCACAGAAACATAGCTAAATCCGATTAGTGCAGCCAAGGCTACAGGCATTAGACGCATCCGATACTCCTTAATACTTTCTTATAATTTTTTTATGGTTTGTATGGTCTGCGTCTATCTCTAACGATAATTAACCTCTCAGGTTCAGATAGCTCTCGATAACACAGTTATCTCAGCCTACTGGCGCCTAGCCGGTATAATACCTTCGACATATTGACAATCCATACGCACAGGGTACACAACATAACGACATAATTTAACATTTTTTTGCCAAATTGATAAAGCGATATTCCAGCCCATCAGCATTTATAGCCGCTACGGATTCGGTTTCTTGCCACTCATCGGTTTTCCAAGCAGGGAAAAAGGTATCACCTTCAACGTCTAAGTTAATTTGAGTTAGATAGAGCCTATCGGCTTGGGGTAATAGCTGTTGATACAATTGTCCACCGCCAATGACCACCAACTCTTCACAATCGCCAGCCGCCTCTTTGGCAGCTTCAAATGATGTGACACAGGTTACGCCCTCGATTAATAAATCCGCTTGGCGAGAAATCACAATATTATGACGCCCAGGTAAAGGTCGACCGATTGATTCAAAGGTTTTACGGCCCATCACAACTGGCTTACCTAAGGTCATGGCTTTAAAATGGCGTAAATCTTCGGGTAGATGCCATGGCATTTTATTGTCTTTTCCGATGACTCGATTGTTTGCCATCGCGGCTATCATAGCAATGCGCATGGTCACTCCTGTGGAATTGTTTTTATTTAATAACTGGACGGGTTCTAAAGTACAACAAACTCGGCAAGGCTAAACCAACCGATAGTGCCCCTAGAATAAAGACTGTTTTTAACCCATTACTAATCACTTGGCCTGTTAGCTCTTGGCTTACCTGCGATTGTGCCGTGAGTTGCACTAAGGCAATCACAGTATTGAATGCATAAGTACCTGGGATCATGGGGATAATGGCAGCAACTGCATACATCAACGGCGGCGCTAAATGACGCTTTGCAAACCCGATAGTAATAGTGCCCACTAAGGCCGCAGCGGCAAAGGTCGCCCACTCAATGGGTAAGCCAAATTGCAGCATAAGTGTGCGAGAGCTATGACCAATTGCGCCAGCTAATGCACAGTAGACTAAAAAGCGTTTAGGTACATTAAATACCATGGCAAAGCCGATGGCAGGGATCGCTGAAAAAAAGGCATCGTGTAGCAAAATAGTCAGTAATTCCATCACAGAAAAATACCACCAAGTTGCATTGCGATTGTAATCCCAATGACCGAAGAAACCGTCAGTAATGTTGCATGTCCCCAACGGGAAATGCCCACGTTCATATGCCCCTTAACCATATCAGAAATCGCATTGATCATTGGGAATCCCGGCACCAGCATTAATACACTGGCCGCCATGGCCGCCTGCGGAGTCTCACTCAAGTTGAATACATAACCCGTCTGCGCCAACATGCTAGTGACAAATGCCGTCACCGCAAAATTCACCAGCAAATTAAAATGCCGCTTTGCAATCGCAAGGCGCACCGACATTCCCACCGCAGAGGCGAAAAAGGTAATGATTGAAGCCGCGACATCACCATTAAAGAGGTGACAAAAACTCGCGCAGGATAAGCCTATCATCAATATAACAAGATAAGGAGGATAGGTCTTAGGCTCGATGCGGGCTAAACGTTTGCGCACTTCATTGGGGCCATAGAGGCCTTTTTCTGCAAGTAAACAAATACGTTGTAACTCACACACTATGGTCATGTTAATGCCATGCTCACGGATCCGACGCGTTGTCGTGATACAGCGACCATGAACTAAACTCGTTAACACGAGGGAATTGGAGGAAATAGAAAGCTCGATACTTGCTAAGCCTAAGGCCTGACCTAGGCGCTGGCTGATTTCTTCAACTAAATCAGATTCAGCACCGTAGGCCAGCAAGAGTTGTGCAACCCGCACAACTTGCCGAGTAATATCATTTTGAGTATCTGCGTACACGAAACTCTCAAAACTTAGATATGGATATTATCTTTGGTAGATGACTTCAACATCGTAGTCATCATCATCAAAGTCATCGTCGAAGTCATCATCATAATCTTCATTGACGGACTCAATGTTAGCTTGATGATAATTATCCCACTTGAATTCGACTTCATCGTCTGGATTTGCATCTTTATCTTCAGGAGGAAGACTTTGGATGAAATCCCACAGCTTAGTCGCTAATTCCTTAGTACCATCGCGGCCATAGGCGGAAATAGTGTAGACCTCACCTTCCCAACCAAGCTCTTTAACAACTCGGTCAACCTTTTCTTTTAGCTCGTCTTCGAGCAGTAGATCGGCCTTATTGAAGACTAACCAACGAGGTTTGCTTGCCAGTTTTGGCGAATACTTTTCAAGCTCACCGACGATTGCACGGGCAGAGTCGACAGGATCTGTGCCATCAATTGGCTCGATATCGATGATATGTAACAGAATACGGCAACGTTCTAAATGCTTTAAGAAGCGAATACCCAGACCCGCACCTTCTGCCGCGCCTTCGATCAAACCAGGAATATCTGCGATCACATAGCTTTGGCCTGGACGAGGGTTAACCACACCGAGGTTAGGCACTAATGTCGTAAAGGGATAATCCGCAACCTTAGGGGTCGCACGAGACACTGCACGAATAAAGGTCGATTTACCCGCATTAGGCATACCAAGCAAGCCAACATCGGCTAACAATAGTAGTTCTAATTTTAAGCTACGCACTTCACCCGGTGTACCTAAGGTTTTCTGGCGTGGCGCACGGTTTGTGCTGCTCTTAAAGCGAGTATTCCCTAAACCATGGAAACCACCTTTTGCCACTAATAACTTCTGGCCATGGGTAGTTAAATCACCAAGCACTTCTTCGGTGTCATGATCAATCGCACGAGTACCCACAGGTACTTTTAAAATCAAATCTTTACCGCTATGGCCGGTACAATCACGGCCACGACCGTTTTCACCGCGTTCAGCCATGTGGAAACGTTCAAAACGATATTCAATCAAGGTGTTGAAGTTTTCGTCGGCCTCCAGATACACACTGCCGCCGTCACCACCATCACCACCATCAGGACCACCATCAGGGATATATTTTTCGCGTCTGAAACTCACGCAACCGCTACCGCCGTCGCCTGCTTCGACCCTAATTACTGCCTCATCGACAAACTTCATACTTACTCCTGGCATCACTGAATGAAGGAATTATACCGTTTAACTTCATCGGTCGCCAAAAAACTCGAGATACTTGCTCCCAATCTTACCAGTCAACGCCCTTAATTTGATAAAGATTTATCAAATCGCTCCAGAAACGTAGGTAAGTAGAAGCACAAAAAACAGAAAGCCCCACCAAAGGCGGGGCTTTACAGTATAAGCTAGACTCGAAAATTAAGCTTCGATGCTAATAAACTTACGGTTATTAGGACCTTTAACTTCGAATTTTACTTTACCGTCGGTCAGAGCAAACAGAGTGTGGTCGCGACCAATACCCACGTTTACACCAGCGTGGAATTTAGTACCACGTTGACGAACGATAATGTTACCAGCTAGAACTGATTCACCGCCAAAGCGCTTAACACCTAGACGTTTACTTTCTGAATCACGGCCGTTACGAGTAGAACCGCCAGCTTTTTTATGTGCCATGAGTTAGACTCCTATTATGCGTTGATAGCAGTAATTTTAACTTCGGTGAACCACTGACGGTGGCCCAACTTCTTGTCGTGGTGCTTACGACGACGGAACTTAACAATAGTTACTTTCTCGCCACGACCATGACTTACTACTTCAGCAACGACTTTACCGCCAGCCACTAAAGGAGCACCAACGTGCACTTTTTCACCGTCAGCGATCAGTAAAACTTGATCGAATTCAACAGTTGAACCAGTAGCAACTTCTAATTTTTCTAAACGAACTGTGTGGCCAGGGGCTACACGGTGTTGTTTACCACCACTTTGAAAAACAGCGTACATAGCTATTTTACTCCGATATTCCTAACATGCTGGCCCACATTCTTGGGGGCAGGATGCTACAAAAACTTTATTGACAATGGGCGCGGAGTTTACGCGAAGAATCCTTATCTGGCAAGCCCTAATTAGGAAAGAATAAAAAAAGGCCGGAATAACTCGCACATTAGTAGTGTGAGTACTGTCATATGTCAGAATTTTAGGTAAAATTCATTCTATATAACACGTGAGCCTAAAATACAGGCCGGGTACGTAATGGCCCCACAACCAGAGTCTATTATGGATTTAAACGCTATTCGTCAACTGGCTGACACTGATATGCAAGCAGTCAATCAGCTGATCTATAAACAGCTGGAGTCAGATGTCGCCCTGATCAACCAGCTAGGTTTCTACATTATCAATGGTGGTGGTAAACGTCTTCGTCCTTTACTGTCCGTCCTCGCCGCTCGCGCCGTCGACTATCAAGGTGAAGCCCACCTTAAGCTTGCCGCGATTATTGAATTTATTCATACCGCTTCATTACTGCACGATGATGTGGTCGACGAATCGACCCTCAGACGCGGCCGCGAAACCGCCAACGCGCTCTTTGGTAACAGCGCCAGTGTATTAGTGGGTGACTTCCTTTATACCCGCTCATTCCAAATGATGACTGAACTCGACAATATGCGAGTATTACGGGTACTAGCCGATACCACCAACGTATTAGCTGAGGGCGAAGTATTACAGCTAATGAACTGTAATGACCCAGATACCACCGAAGAAAGCTATATGCGGGTAATTTACTGTAAGACTGCAAAGCTATTCGAAGCCGCAACCTTACTTGCCGCTGTATTAGCGGGCGCCACACCTGAACAAGAAACGGCGTTGGGCGATTATGGTAAGTATTTAGGTACAGCCTTCCAATTGACCGACGATTTGCTCGACTACACCGCCGACAGTGAAGAGTTAGGTAAAAACATCGGTGATGACCTCGCCGAAGGCAAGCCGACCTTACCGCTGATCTATGCCATTGCCCATGGCACAGAAGAAGAGCAGCAACTCATTCGTCATGCGATTGAGCAAGGTGATGGCACCCATGCTATTGAGAAGATAGTTGCCGCTCTGCATCATTGCGGCGCGCTCACTTATACTCAGCAAAAGGCCATTGAGGAATCAAATAAGGCGATTGCTGCACTTGCGGCATTACCTGACAGTGATTTTAAAACCGCATTAGTCTCACTGGCGAAAATATCTGTTGACCGCAACCACTAAGCTGTTGTGAACAATCAATAAAAAGGCCTTGCTTCGCAAGGCCTTTTTATTTTTAGCATTATTTACAACATGGAACTTAAACCTGCCATTGAATCGGCACTTCGCCCCGAGCCATCAGTAGTTGATTCACTTTTGAAAAATGCCCACAACCAAAAAAACCACGATACGCCGATAAAGGTGATGGATGCGGTCCCGATAGAATTTGGTGTTGTGGTGCGTTAATCACAGCACCTTTTTTGATGGCATGACTCCCCCACAGCACGAAGATAATTGGACGTTGCTGCGCATTAAGCAGCTTTAACGCTTCCGTCGTAAAAATTTCCCAGCCCGCATTGGCATGGGAGTGCGCTTGCCCCTGTTCTACCGTGAGGACAGTATTAAGCATCAAAATCCCCTGTTCAGCCCAGGCCGTTAAATCACCATGGTTGGGAATATGGAATCCCGGAATATCGTTAACCAATTCTTTATACATATTGGCAAGCGAAGGCGGCGGTTTAACCCCTCGTTTCACTGAGAAACATAAACCATGGGCTTGATTGGGGCCATGGTAGGGATCTTGACCAATTAACACTACACGCACTTGCTCGAGCGGCGTTGTTTTGAATGCATTAAACACATCCTCTTTCGGAGGATAAATCACTTTGCCCGCTTCTCGCTGTTGATTCACAAATGCGATCAGGTGTTGATAGTAAGGTTGCGTACGTTGATGGTCGATAAATGCTTGCCAAGTCGCCAAAATCAGTTTCTCTTACTTAAGTTACAATGCCGTTAGCTTAAAAGTGATAAGCAACCATGACAAGCTCACTGTGCGATTAATTCGCCAGAACTGCTGATAGTTCAAGTTAAAATGCCACCAATTAAGTGCTATAGTGTCGGCACTTATCCCCTATTCATTCAGATAAATGATCCGCGACCGCTTACAAGGCTCAAGTCCACAATCCGCAGGCTTTACCTTAATTGAACTCGTTGTAGTGATTATGGTGCTTGGAATTTTAGCCGTTGTGGCTTTGCCCAAGTTTATCAATGTGCAGCAAGATGCGCAGATAGCTACAGTCAAAGCCGCAGGCGCAGGATTTAAATCCGGTTTAAATTTAGCGCGTTCAGTTTGGGCAGTGAAAGTAGGCTCAGGCCCCAAGGAAGATTTGCCCGTATTTGGCACAGCACAATCTGAACAAGTGGACTTTAATGCTAACGGTTGGCCTGCCCAACACTATATTTATGGCAATGAGGCATCACCTTCATTAGATAATGTGGAAGACTGTGTCTCTGTATGGGAAGTGTTATTCCAAAATGCGCAGCCGAGCGTCTCACGACTCAATATTGATGCCACGGAAACAGACTATAAAGCCAGTTATCTCAACCCTAATCAATGCCGATATTTTTATCGGGCTAACGATAAATTATCCATTTATTACGATTCAAGAACGGGAACCGTCACAACAGACTTAGATCCCAATAGTTAAGAGTTAGCGATTCTTTCCCATAGAAATTAGGATAGAATCGCCCACCAATAAATTATTTTGAGTAAGCGCTATGACAGACACGAGCAACACCACTATTTTTGAACTTGCCGATCAATTTATTGCCTTAGCCAATCAGCTAAGCCAGCAAGAAGGTGATGTAGGCAAAGTAGGTACCGCCCTGCGTTTTGCGGCGGCCCGTTTTAATGCTTTTGAAGCGGCGATTAAATCAGCCGATTTAGGTGCAGAAAAAGACAATGCACTCGACTGGTTTAGCGCAGAATACCGTGAAATGCTGAGTGATAATTTAGACGACCATATCGCCAACCCACCCGTTATGCAGGAAGAACCCGCAGAGATAGATGATTCTGTCCAAATTTTTAAGAACTGATAATCTGCTAAGGGTGAAGTGGCACACTATTTTTTGTGCCACCAAAGCTACAGTGATCTTCTTATCTTACAGATCACTTTAGGTGAATACATCAGCGCTACACCACAAGACATTTAGGGCTAAATTCAAACTGGATACTGCTGAATTAGTCCCTAATAGAAACCCTAAGCCAGTATCAATTTTAGTTTCTATTTACTGTCTCGTTGAGTGAATGCAACGAAAGCCAGTATGGCTTGATATTTAGCGAGCACTAGGGCGTGTGCAACTCAACCTAATGAATATCTATCCCAAACCGCTTTTGACCATACGCAGGCATTGGGTCGTTTTATCATCTCAAAATGAAAAAGCGATAAGCCCTATGGGTTTATCGCTTTTTATTGTCTTGCTTTGACCGCAGTGACGCTAATCCGGCAATGGATTATTTAACGATTTCCATCTCAGCTAAGAGATTGTCGGCACCATCCAAATATTTCATTACCCACAACATATAACGGCTATCGACATGAATAGAGCGGTTAATTTCATTATCAAATGCCCAACCGCCGATAATGCTTTCATATACACCATCGAACAGCAGACCCACTAATTCAGCGCGGCCGTTTAAGGTCGGTGAACCAGAGTTACCACCGGTGGTATCTAAGGTCGACAGGAAGTTAACTGGTACAGAATCAATGGATTTCATATAGAAATCACCGTATTGCTTCTGTTTAATAAGCTCTAACTGCTTTTTCGGTGCATCGAATGGATCAATACCCGTGTCTTTTTGCACTATGCCTTCGAGGCGAGTGAATGGCACAGCCACTAAACCATCTTTTGGCGAATAACCTTTTACATGGCCAACCGTAACACGCAGGCTAGAGTTCGCATCGGCGTAAACGGGCTTACCCTGCTCAAGGTTATAGGCAATGATGGCATCCATATATTGCGGACGTATTTTCATCATCTCGCCGTCTAATTCTTTTTCTTTCTTCTCTTCGCTCATATTGGTGTCATACATGGCCACCGCAAATTGAATAAAAGGATCCTTAGAGGCTTTAAAATCGTCGACCGATTTTTCCATCCAAGCTAAACGCACATCTTTATTACCGAGTTCGGTTTTGGCGTACATTTTATCTAAGGTTTTAGCAAGCTTAGCTTCGTTAACCTTGTTATCGATACCAAAGGCTTTATCCATCGCAGGTAAACGCTGCGCTTCAGGTAACGCGGCATAACGTTTTAGCATATCTAAGAGTATGGCCTTATCGACACTCGCGGCATAACGGCGATCAATACGTTCCATGCTTGCCTTAAAGCGAGTCATATCACGGTCTTGGAAGCCTGGTTCACGCTGCATATCAGGCAGTTGCTTTTCATGGGCTAAACGGTACAGATTCGTCGCCGTTGGTAACATAGTGGTGCTACTGATGTAGCTTAAAATCATATCCCGTTCTTGGTGCGCTTTGCTCTTAGCAATCAAGGCATCTAATTCGGCTAAGGTTTTACCGTATTTAGCCTCACGGCTGCGGTCTTTAGCGATCCACTCAGCCAGTTTAGCCTCAAGGGCTTTACGGTCGGCCAACATAGTCGATTTGCCGTAGAACTCGATCATCGAAGTGAAGTTTTTAGCATAGTTTGCTAAACCCGCGATTTGGCTCTCATACTTAATCCGCTCGTCACTGCCCTCTGGCGCAGTTGCTTTAATGATTTCAATAAAGCGCTCACGCAGCATTTTGCCTTCGGGATAAGCCCACTCAAACTCATTTTGAACTTCAGTCGCGGTGCGATAACGATTTGTGCGGCCGGGGTAACCCGCTACCATCACAAAGTCACCTTCACTTACGCCTTTAGCAGAGACTTTTAAGAAGCTCTTTGGCTCGTAGGGCACGTTGTCAGCGCTAAATTCTGCGGGTTTACCATTTTTAGACACATAGGCGCGGTAGAAAGAATAGTCGCCCGTATGACGTGGCCACATCCAGTTATCGATATCGCCACCGTATTTACCAACGCTGCCCGCAGGATTGTAGACTAAACGCACGTCGCGGATTTCTAGCTGTTTAACCAGATAGTATTCCAAGCCACCGTGGAAGCTATACACCTGGCAACGATAGCCTTCGTCTTTTTCACACTCGGCAACGAGAGCTTTCTCTTGGTTTTCAATCCCTTGATAAAACTCACGGCCCGTTTTGTTTTCTAGCCCAGCTTTAACGCGCTCAGTAACATTAGTCACATCTTCAGTCACATATACCCGTGAGCCTGGGGCTGCGGGTAATTCATCAGCAAAGGTTTTAGCTAAAAAACCGTCCTGTAACAGGTTTTTCTCAGCAGTAGAATTGTATTGAATCGAACCATAGGCGCAGTGATGGTTAGTCACCACTAAGCCTTTGGGTGATACAAAAGATGCCGTACAGCCACCAAGGCTTATCACGGCATTCATCGGGAATTCGGTAAGTTTAGAGATTGATTTAGCATCAATTTCTAAGCCTTTCGCTTTGAGTTCATCGGCCATTGCGGGCAATTGATGGGGCTGCCACATACCTTCGTCAGCATGGGAAGCAAAACTCGCCGCCACAGCAACTGAGAGTAACCATTTTTTCATTGTCTTAAGTCCGTTTTGATAAAGAAAGCCGAGCGCTTGCGAGGCTATTTCTACGTATGATGTGAATCACTTACCCGACAGCCAGAAAGTAAAAAGTCAGGCACAGAGCCTGACTTTAGCATATCGTACGCACTTTATAACAGACTCAGAAAAATTCGCTTACAAAGCAAATACATTAACTAAGCACTACAAGTTTAAATGTGCTCAATTGCCGCAGTTTAAAGTGCGACAAATAGCTGAGCACCAATAATGATGGCTCCCAACAGACCTGCAAGTCCAAGGGTAAATGTTCCGCCTGACACTTGGTATCCTTGGGGCACGGCTTGACGTTGACGTAGCGCCATCACAATCGGCAGAAAAATAATCATCACCACCAGCGGCACCGCAGCAAAACCTAATACGGCAACAAAGCCTTCTGGCACATAAAGTGCGCATAACAGCGGTGGCACAAAGGTTAATAACCAGGTTTGCGCCCGACCGACGAAGGTCTTCTTGGCACGAGTTAACTCAGCCACAAAATCGTATAGGCTTAAGGTAACGCCAAGGAAAGAAGTGATTAAGGCTAAATCAGCAAACAGAGAAATACATTTGCTGATCAAAGGCGTGTGGGCAATCTCTTGTAAAGCACTGATAAGCGCAGGTAAAGAACCATTGAAGCCATTAATTTCGCTGCCGCCTACCGTACCTAAGGTCACCAATAACCAGAAGATATAACAGGCTAGCGGAATGGTCGAGCCAATCAATAACACCTTGCGCAGAGACACGGTATCGCCATCTAAATAACGTACTAAGGTCGCGATACAGACATGAAAGCCAAAGGAAGTAAATACCACAGGGATAGCCGCCATCCAACTACTGGTCAAGGATTGCGCCACTGCACTGGTTGTCATACTGGCGATACTCACTTCAGGTAATAGAAACAGCACCACGACAATGAGCAATAGAATCATCAACGAAAATAAAAAACGTGACACTTTATCAACCCAAGCCACCCCTAACGCAGCAAAACCGCCGAGCACTAAGGTAAATAACACCACCGCTAGTTGGTTATTTAACACGATATCAAACATATTTTGCGCTTTGAGCACTAATAGCGATGAGCCCCCGGTTAGATAAGCAGCTGTTAAAGCAACCAGCAGGCTCAAAAATGATGCCCCCTGCACTATCTGGCCTTTCTTGCCGAGTAATTTGCCAGTAATCGCATGGACATTATCGCCCACGCCAGAACGAAGATTAATCTCAAGCATTAACAATGAGGTATAGGCTGACAGCCCCCAAATCACTACCATCAACAAAATAGCAGGTACCATACCTAAGGCCGCCGTAGCGAGCGGTAAGGCTAACATTCCCGCGCCAATAGCGGTCCCTGCAACAATGGCTATCGAGCCTAACATTTTTGAATTCACACAATTATCCTGTTCAAGTATTAATTATTATTTTTTAAGGTTTTTGAGTAGATTTGAAGGATAAAGCCTTGCGCACTCTGTGATTAAGCCAACAGCAATCTCAAACGAAAAGCGTCACTAAACTTAAAGCATCCAATCCGATCTCAATAGAGCAGATCAATTGGCCCCAATAGCTTTTGAATATTTCAACCCAGTAGCCATTGAGGCTAACTAAATCGTTTGCAGAAAAGTGACATTAATTTCAACCGTGATTGCCTTAGCAAAACAGCGACAACGCGCGTAATAGAAGATAGCTAGGGACATTAACAGAGCCAATCCCAGTGGGCAAGCCAGTTGTGAACAAAGATAGAAGGTGCGCCTAATGGTAACAACTCAATAGCGCAGTGATAAACGAAAACATACAAACCAACAAAATCGCTACCTTTGTGAAAATACGCCAAATGCGCGATTAAAATCATCGTAAGGTTAATTTGGCCTTTACAACATCACAAACGCGCTGATAATGGACTTAAACACCTTCCATATGCTTAAGTCCATTCCGTTGAATTTAACAATCACTCAAAATGTTAAATTACAGCTCAGTCCAAGCCATGGTCCAAGAGCTACCTACGCCAGGTTCAAAACCGGTTGCAGTTGGTGACCATTGCACACAATAGCCACTGTAGGGCCAAGGTTTACATTGATAGACTTTACCAGTTTTAGGTTGTAGCACTTTAGTGCCCGCTGCATAGCTTTTTATTCCCTCAGGGAAGACAAAGTCAGCATCCGGTGCAGTGGGTTGATCTTTTAGGAAAAGATCAAAGTTTTGCTGGATAACTTCACCTTGTTTAGGCTCGGCTTTCACTTGTAAATGATAATGTCCTGCCTTAGGGGCAACGACATCCAACACAAAACTCGCGCTGGTATTGTTTACCGCCTGCGTCACATAACCTGCTGCGGTGCCATCGTGGCTAAATAAATAGGCCGAAACCTGCATATCCGCATTGGTGCTAACATCAAAACTGACCTGCGCGACACCATCAACAATGGTGTAATCATCGGCCAAGGAGGTGACATTAAGCTGATTTCCCGGTGCTGGCGCAATATCAAAGCTCACTTCCACTCGCTCTAAGCCCGACTTAGGCGCGGCAAAAATCTCATTTTTGCCATACACAGGTGAAATCACACCAGCCGCATTCTTCTGCCCAGCTTTAAGTTGTGGCTGCTGAGCATTAATCGCGCTAGCTAAAAGGAATGGCCAATTTTGCTTAGCACCTTGGGTTGCATCGGCAATGGTAATTTGGGTTTGCTTAGCGCTTTGTTCACCATTAGCATCAAACACCCGTGTCATTACCTTATCACCCGCCTTAAGATCGAGTGACGGATTAATATCACCAATATCGGTCCACTCGCCCGGCACCACAGCGCCTGAGCTCAAGTTTACATCGATGGCATTGTAGAAGCTGTTGGTGGTATCACCCACTTCCCACACGGCCAAGATAACGTGATAACCCGTTCTATCTTCAGGCACATAACAATTATGAGTCACTAGCTTTGGCGGTTGCACCATGCCACCGTCGATCACACAAAAGGGGGCTAAGTCAAAGCTTGCGCGGCTCAGAGCTTGATTTTGATCCCAGCCTTGACGAGTTAAATAGTAGCGCCAATTGCGGGTAACGTGGTTAGCGGTAAACTGCCAAGAAAAGTCATTCCAACCCGCTTTGATATCGCGCTTAGACCAACGACTTGGGCTCTGCTCATCCAAAGGAGAAAATGCCCCATTTGCCGCACTAGCAATTTTACCGTCAGCAGGGCCAGACTCAGGGAATCCAGAAGGACCTTCAACACTTTGCGGCTCCCACTGAATGGCGCCACAGTTGACGTTGCTGCCCGTTTTACAGGCGTAGGAGCGAGACTCTGGTGATATAACATAACCATGAGCCGATGCCGTTTGGCTCAGCAACGAACTTCCGGCAGTCAAGGCTAATGCTACTAGGCTTAACTGAGTAAGCTTAGGAATTGCAAATTTAGGGACAGTTGATTGAGAAAAAGCAGTCAGATGTTCCACTTTAATGTACTCCGTAGGGGCCATTCAATAAAAGATTGGCATTGGTATAAAAGTGGTATTTAGGCAAAACAGCATTAAGCAAAGCCGTTTATTTTTTAAAGAATTCAATATATTCGCTGAATTCTACAGCAACCCCGCTATCTTAGTTAACATCCTTTTACAACCTTAGACCGGAGGCTTTGCGTCCTAATTTTTCAATTAGTTTGCCCAATACGGTGGATCTCAATTGATTAAGTTAACAGGATGTAACTCAAAGACTGAGATGCGGCTAAACTAACAACAAAAGACAACGTTGTCAAAAATTAAATTATTACAATTCAATGAATTACAGAATATAGAACGGTATTTTTTTGGCACCTGCCAGATTTTATGCTTTTAATCTTGATTAGTTTAACCTTGAAACGGATCGCGACTTGGGTATAATGCCCACCTCGCTTCGGGGGAGTAGCTAACTGGATTTTGAGTCATCAATATCTAGGGTGAGCATCAACATACTTGGCCACATGCCATGGTGTTCACAGCAAATCATCGATTTGTCTTGCAAGACCTGAGCACAATAACCGCACCTAGGGGTGGACGGTCTATTGTGCTTATGTCAAAAACCACCCCTAAAAGGATCACACTTGGAAGCGTTACTCGCCTCAACCTTTACGGTTGCTATCGCCGAGATCGGCGATAAAACTCAACTGCTTGCCCTATTACTCGCTGCAAGATTTAAAAATAAAACCGCGATCATTATGGGGATTTTACTCTCAACCCTGTTTAACCATTTTGCCGCTGCATGGCTTGGACAATGGGCCATTAACTGGGTGAGTCCTGATGTAGCGCGTTACTTGGTTGCCGCCTCCTTCTTCGCGATTGCCCTTTGGGTGTTAATCCCCGACAAAGTGGATGCTGAAGAAAGCCGTTTCTATAAAATGGGCCCCTTTGTCGCGACCTTTATTCTGTTCTTTATTGCCGAAATGGGCGATAAAACCCAGATCGCGACTGTCGTGTTAGCCGCAAAATACGATGCCTTAGCCATGGTGGTTGCAGGTACCACTTTGGGTATGTTGCTGGCGAACGTGCCAGTGGTGATTGCGGGCCATTTTAGTGCCGAAAAATTACCGATGAAGTGGATCCACAGGGGCTGCGCGATTTTGTTTGCCCTACTTGGGGTCGCAACCTTAATCTA
>NZ_JAKZGV010000027.1:0-53218 GCF_022557375.1 Shewanella sp. MM_2022_3 | reverse complement strand
GAAATCATTATCATTTGCGATCTTATTTATATTTATGTATCTTAATTAGCAATGATTGATGAGTGAATGCTTTTGGAATTGGAAGGTTTGCCGTGACACCAAAACGATATTTAGCTTTTGGCGCATTAACTGTTGCGATTCAAACGGGTGTGATTGCATCGCAGCCTTCGATTTCATTACCGAAGGATCTTAACGAATCTGCTCAAATGCACGCATTCAATGAGGTAAACAAAGCGGTTACCTTAAGCTTTACAGCACATCATTCAGTGGAAAAATCAGCGGTCATATCTGAGCTAAACAGTACGCCAGCGAATGCAGATCCCGTGGATACGATCTCCCCAAATGTGCCTAATGCAAGCTCGTCTAATGCCAAGGTAGCTAATGCCCGTTTGTCTAATGCCAGTAAGCGCCAAACGGCGCCAAAACGAACTGATACGGCGACAACTGAAATGGCAAGGCAAGCCCACGAACCGACCACAGCTAAGCCGCAAACTGTTAAATCCGCTGAACAAAACAAGCCAACGCCGAACACATCCTCTAAGGCAGATGCGACAACGGCTATGAAGCTAATGGCTGCAAATACACTGCATCAACAAGAAACAGAAGAAATAGCAAAATCTTCTGAGCGAGAGATATCGCAAATGGCAGAAATCAAGACTCAAGATAATGCAGCTATTAACAACAGCGATGTGACACCCACAAGTGCCAGCAAGAACACCAAAGCCACTCCCGAGGTTATCGAGCTGGCAACACCCACTTTTGCCAGTCAACCTCCCCAACCAACATATCCGCGCATGGCGCGAAAAAAAGGCTTGGAAGGAACCGCAACAATTGAAGTGATGTTTAACGAATTTGGACAACAACTCGCCCTCACGTTAGTCAAAAGCTCTGGTGTCAGCCTGCTGGACCAAGCGGCACTAGAGGCGGTAGAGACTTGGCAGTTTGAGGCGCCAAGCCCAAAACTGGCGAGCCATTACAAGGTGAGGGTACCGATTCGCTTCGCCTTAAATTGATCCTGTGGCGATGCAATGCTTAACCACGCTAATCCTATTGCAACGAATTTGGCTGAATGCTTGATAACAGATCTAACTATAGAGACTCACCGCTTATGACTGACTTTTCTACCCTACATGGCCAGCTCGGTTCACTCACCTGGCCTTTGCTGATATGTGCATTCCTTGCCTTGATGATTTGCCTTGAGCGTAGCGCACTGTTTTTACAACAATCCGTAGCGTCAATCTCCCCAAAAAAACAAGCTTGGGTTAAAGAGCTACGCCACTCTGATGCCAAACCGACAAGCGAAAACATTCAAGCTTTACTCTCTAAAACCAGCCATCAGCAGGATTTACTGGCCCGTGGCGCAACACTGCTGTTAGCGCAAGCACATCAACCCAAACCACTTAGGGAAGAATTACTCAGTCTATGGCTGAATAAACAACAAAGGGAGCTGCAAGCGGGCCTTAAGATTTTGCAAGTGATAGGGATTATTAGTCCGCTACTGGGGTTACTCGGTACGGTGCTTGGGTTAATTGACATGTTTGCCCAACTTGGCCAGTCCCAAGGGCCAGTCACTCCTGCGCAACTCAGTGCGGGGCTTGGTCTGGCGATGAATACTACCGCTGCAGGTCTTATCATTGCGGTGCCGACCATTACCGCCGCGCATTTATTCGGGATCTGGGCGCATAGCCAATGCTTAAAAGCGAGCCATGTGCTGAATCAAATTAACTTATGGTTATCCGGTGTAGACAAGCTACCACTTGAGCAAGACTTATATCAGGCATTCGCTCGAGGAAATCAGGCCAATCAAACACCTAACACTTCACACGCCGCATCTATTGAGTCTCAGCCATGATAAGCACTCACCACACGTCGTTACCCCAAGCAGGGATCAGTGCCTTAGAGCCACTGCCCAGCGTCGATCTTACGGCATTGATTGATATTATTTTTATTGTTTTAGTGTTTCTGTTACTCACGGCAAATAGCCGTTTGCTGAGCTTACCCGTTGATGTACCTCAAAGCCCAAGCAGCGCCATTACTGCACTCGAGCATAAGCAATCGATAGCCATCAATATTATGGCGACTTCACCCTACTGGGCGATTAATGGCGAAAAATTTGCTGATTTAACCGCATTTAATTCAGCCTTTGAAGCGCAGTTAACGGCTCAACCACAGGCCACCGTCATTATTGCTGCCGATAAGGCCGCGCCAGTTGAACCGCTAATGCAGCTACTGGCACTTTTGCAGGGCAACGCCATTAATCAAACCCAAATTTTGATGGAACATTAACCCTAAACCTTAACTCAATCGTGTTTTAACCCGTTTACCCTGCAAGGTTGATAACACCTCGACCTTGCTTTTAGATGGATCAGGAGTTTACCCATGTTGTTTCAAGCTGTGCGTTATCGATTTAATAAACTCAGTCAACCGACCGATAGCAATGTATTCAATAAATGGTTGTGTCTACTCCCCGCAGTCATAGCACTCGTTTCATTTAATGCTTGGAGTGCAACTCAGGATATAAAGTTGGTGAGCGCGGGGGCGGGTGTCACCGAGTTAGTGCTGGCGTTAGGGGCGGCCGATGAGTTAGTGGCTGTCGATGCCACCAGCTATGTGCCTGAACAATTAAGCTCAGTCGCTAAACTGGGATACCACCGCATGCTTTCAGCTGAAGGCATTATGGCACTCAGCCCTACACTAGTTGTAGGGTCCGACGTAATGGGCCCAGAAACCACCCTTAACGTACTAAAACAAGCCAATATCAAGGTAGTGCAATTACCCTCAAGCGCCGATGAGCAACAATTAATGCGCAATATCGATACGCTGGCACAATCGCTTAATCGAACAGACAAAGCGGCCCCGCTAAAGCAGGAGTTGCATCAAAGGCTAGATAAATTAAATAAGCAAAAACAACAACTCAGCCAACATAATGCTCAGCCAAAAATCCTCTTTATGTTATTACAGGAAGGACGAGGAGCCCGAGTCGGTGGCAAAGGTACCGCTGCCGATACCATTATTGCGCTATCGGGCGCAAAGAATATTGCAGACTTTGAAGGCTACAAGACATTGTCCCAAGAGGGCATTCTCGCCTTACAACCGGATGTGATTTTACTGTCTAACCGCAGCGAAAAAACTGACTCGCAAACCAACACTCAAACAACCCAGGCTCTATTAAAGGAGATGCCGCTGCTAGCGCATACTCCCGCAGGCCAAAATGGCCATATCCAAACCCTTGCCCCGCAAGCTTTACTAGGAGGCTTAGGCATTAGCGCCATTGGTGCTGCCGAAACGCTTGCAGATACCCTGCTCACTCAAGGTAAAACGGCGGGCAAATAACCATGTTACAGTATCGCTGGCTTTGGCCCACAATGATGATGATCCTCATCCTGAGCAGCTTACTCTCGGTGAGTGTCGGTCCCGTAAGCATTAGTCTTATGGACTCCCTCAGTGCGGTATTTAATTGGGCAACCCAGCAAAGCATTGGCGATCTTGCACCCCATGAGCAACTGGTGGTAAGTAACGTGCGTCTCCCCAGGACCTTGTTAGCCCTTACGGTAGGCGCAATTCTTGCTCAATGTGGCGCTGTGATGCAGGGATTATTCCGTAATCCACTGGCAGACCCAGGTATTATCGGGGTGTCATTGGGAGCCGCATTAGGTGCGGCCATCTGTATCGTGTTATTTCCCGACGTGGGATCTTTTATGATTTCCCTTGGCGCCTTTCTCTGTGGGTTAGCCACAACCCTGATCGTTTATCGTCTGGCGAGTAACGGTTTAGGCACATCTGTGGTGTTATTACTGCTTTCCGGCGTGGCGATTGCAGCGCTAGCAGGAGCGGGCATAGGCGTACTGACTTATCTCGCTAATGATATGGCATTACGTGACTTAACCCTTTGGCAAATGGGCAGTATTGCGGGAGCTCAATGGCAATATGTCGGCCTGTGTTTACTGGTATTAGTGCTGCTGAGTTGGCGTTTTCAGCGTGATGCCATGGCACTTAATGCCCTGCTACTGGGTGAAGCTGAAGCCAGACATTTAGGGATTGATGTCGACCGTCTTAAGTTAAGACTCATCCTACTCTGTGCATTAGGCGTAGGCGTGAGTGTGGCCGCAACAGGGATTATCGGTTTTATTGGTCTAGTGGTTCCCCATTTAGTGCGGATGATTTTGGGGCCAGATCATAAACGACTTTTACCCATGAGCGCCCTCTTGGGCGCTGCGCTTTTAGCCTTAGCTGACATAGGTGCGCGGGCATTTTTACCCCCCGCCGAATTACCTGTCGGCTTAGTCACAGCACTTATCGGTGCGCCATTCTTTATCTTTTTACTCCTGCAACAACGCAGCAAATTAATCTAAGCGAGAACTTCATGGCTATGAGCTTATCGGCTGCGCCCGTCGCTAAACAACATTTTGAACGTACCCAATTAACCGTGGATAGGCTCAGCTACGCTATCGGCGATAAGGCGGTGTTGAACAACATTCGCGTGCAATTTCAACCGGGCAGTGTCACCGCACTTTTAGGGCCTAATGGGGCAGGCAAGTCCACACTTTTAAAGGCACTGTGCCAAGAGATCCCCACTGCGCAAGGCAGCATCAAGCTTGGCCACTGCCAACTGGTGGATTGGCCAAGGGCTGAACTGGCAAAATCTCTCGCCGTTCTGCCTCAACATGCCAGCTTAACCTTCCCCTTTACCGTGGATGAAGTGGTGGCAATGGGGCTTTATCCCTTAACCTTGAGTCAAAAAGAAGGCCAGCAGTTAGTCACAAAATGGCTTGCCGAAGTGGGTGTATTGCATTTAGCTCGGCGCAGTTACCCCACGCTTTCTGGGGGAGAAAAACAAAGGGTGCAACTGGCGAGGGTGTTAACGCAGTTAAGCCAATCCCCCTTCCCGCCGATTTTACTGTTAGATGAGCCAACCTCAGCACTGGATCTGGCGCAGCAACACAAAGTATTAGCGCTAGCAAAAAATCTCGCCCACAAGCACGCCTACACTGTGATTGTGGTATTGCACGACCTCAATCAGGCAGCCCGTTACAGCGACAGAGTTATCGTCCTCAAACAGGGTGAAATCGTCAGTGAAGGTACACCTAACGACGCATTATCGATTGATATAATTCGCCAAGTGTGGGATTACGAACCTGAGTTTATTTCGGCACCACAGGGTGGTTACCCACTGATTTTTTAATGCAAAATTGACTTCACTAGCGCCTTTAGCGGCACAGTTGTGGGTATAATCGCTGCAATAGACAGCTAAAGTCACAGTGTGAACAGATGAAAACCACTATCTCAACAGAAACCCAGCAAGATGCCCTAGCTATGGCGAAGGCCACTCAAAAACCAGGACAAACCAAAGAACAAACTAAGCTGATTGCCCAAGGGATTGAAAAGGGCATTGCCGAATATAAAAAACTGCAAAAAGCCAAAGCTCGCGAGCGGGATAAGCAGAGAAAACAACAGTTAAGGGCAAAAAACCAACAAGTAAACGCGGCTGGCGAGATGGATGACGGCGAAGATTTTTCGCTGCCACAGACTCAATTTACTCCTATTACTTGGGCAGCCATCGCCCTGTTAGCCCTTAGCTGGCTAGGTTTTGGGGCATATATCTTCCTTTAACGGGGGAGATTCGCGCGTATCGTATCAAAGTAGCCAGTCAGCTCCTGTGGTATAAACTCTTGTACAATTAGCGCCTTAGTGTCGATATTGCCAGCCCTTAGCTGGACTCGCCCCGTATCGGGTAAAAAGGCCAACTCAAGCCAGTTGGCTCTATCGGGGTAGCCATCGAGTGTTAGGCAAAGCGCGTTATCCCGCTCAATCGCAGACTGACAATCCCAGCATTGGCCGATAAGATCGAGCAACACTTGCCCGCTTTTCATATCGGTTAATCTGGGCGCGTACACCCAATGGGACATGCGCATTTCGTGGGGGATCGTCTCAAGCTTAACGCGGCCCTGTAGGAAAAACTGTTCGGTTAACATATTCGGATCATCAAAGTAGTTATCGTGTATGAATAGATCGTGTATGAATAAAAATGACTCGGTAATGGCCTGATTAACTCTCTGGTTTACTGATTAACTATCTGGTTTATAAGTAGATTAACTCATTAAGCCTTCTAATCGATTCGCAAGCCGCTTGGCTAAGCCTTTTTGCCAAGCCGCACTCTTGGGCTGGCTGTAGAGCCTATCTTCCCATGCAAAAATCTTGTTCATGCCATGATAAGCAAGCCACGGTAAAGGTTCAGGTTCCCAAGGCGTTAATACTTGCTGAACCGGGGCATTAAAAGCCCAAGGCATAGTAGTAAGCGGCGTATCACGCGCTAAGATCAAGTCCACCAGCGTGCGGGCAAAAAGATTGGCAGCCCCAACACCTTCGCCGCCGTAACCACCAATAAGCCCCAATCCTACATTTTTATCGTAAATAGCGTGGGGCGCAAACTGCCGTGCTAAGGCTAAGGTACCGCCCCAACCATGAGTAATTTGCACATCCGCCAATTGCGGAAATAACGCCAACAATAGCTGATAGCGAAAGCCAAATTCCCCTTTAAAAGCCGATTGACGATGGCTAGCGGAAGATTGGGCATTAAAGCACTCGGGATTAAATCCAAATTCAGTCCGCACTTTAGCGCCAAATCCGTAGCCACCACGGGCGCCAAATATCAAACGGTTATCAGGACTTCGCTGACCATAGGTAACGATGCGGCTAGCATCACTAAAGGTCGCGCGATTAGCTAAACCAATGTCCTGCCACATTTCATCCGTTAACGGCTCAGTGGCGATCAGTAAACTCTGAACAGGTAAGGTAAATCGTCCCAATTCACCCAATTGGCGAAGATAGCCTTCAACGGCGGGCACCACAATCGCCGCACGAACATTTCCTTGTGGCGTCTGTAATTGGGTTTGCGCATCACCAAGATACACCATGTGATTTACTGGGGTATGCTCGTAGATCTTCACCCCTAAACTTTGCACCAGATCAGCCAAACCACAGACGAGTTTCGCTGGGTGTATCCGCGCACAATGGGGTGTATAAAGCGCCGCTTGGCCGTAGGCCATGGAGACTTGTTTATCGAGTTCGGTTTTATCCAGCCAACGAATATCTTCTTCACCAAAGCCATCTGCGCGCCACTGTGCTAATTCGGCTTGAATATTGGCTAATTGCTCAGGATAACGCGCGGCTACCCGTAAATTGCCGCCATGGTGTAAATCACAGTCGATATGATGCTTGGCGCAAACTGCGGCAACTTCAGCAATAGTTTGTTGGATCAAGGCTTTTGCTATTAAGCGCGACTCACCTTGAAGCTGATTAAGATAGGCTACATCGCCACTAAAACCGCCCATCAACCAACCGCCATTTCGCCCCGAAGCGCCTTGGCCAATGGTGTCAGCCTCAAGAATCACCACGGATAAATTGGGCTGGTATTGCTTAAGATAATAGGCCGTCCATAGTCCTGAATAGCCCGCGCCAATAATGGCGATGTCTGCGGCAATATCATGTTGTAGCGCAGGTAAAATAGTTCTTTGACTTAATTTAACTTCGGTATCAAACCAAAATCCGCGCTCTTTCACGCCACTGATTCACTTAATGCCACGGTTTCACTTAATGGAGCGACGCCGATAATTGAGGCAATTTCCTCGAAATGTGTATCAACCCACGCACTGCTAATTGGCCCCCAGGTCAAAATGCGATAATAACCTGCATTGTTTCGACTGCCATCTTGCACAAATTCGACGCAAATACCGATATCTTCAAACGCGGCGATAGCATCCTGCAATGTCCGCCTCGGCATTCCAGTCAACTTATTGAGTGATAACAAGTTATGTCGATCATCGTCCATTAAATGCGCTAAATATAACTTACGTAAAAACGCCTTATGTTGTTTCGATATTGACTGAGTAGCAGATTCGAGGGGCATAAAAAATCAATCCAAATATTGACCAAGTGAATATAAAACTACTTGATATTCAGTGAATAAGAAATAGCCTCCATTCAAATTATTCGAGCAAATTGACCCGTTTGACATCTGTTCCCACAGATACATTTTCGCATTTGCTTGTATAAGCTCTCCATCACTGTTATTTGTAAAAAAGATTAATCAATGGGAGAGCCAACGATGGGCCAAATGATGACCGCACAGCAAGTGCTATATTTCTGGTTTGAGGAAATCTCACCTCAATCTTGGTGGATAAAAGACCCAACATTTGATGCACAAATCCAATCTCGCTTTGAAGACCTATTAAAACAAGCCAAGCGCGGTGAGCTTGCGCATTGGCGCGTGACACCTCAAGGTCGTTTAGCCGAAATCATCGTACTGGATCAATTCTCGCGAAATATCTATCGCGACACGCCAGCAGCGTTTGAGGCCGACACCATTGCGCTGGTCCTTGCCCAAGAGGCTGTTGCACTCCAAATTGATAAGGAGCTTTCTCCCAAACAAGTACCCTTTTTGTTTATGCCTTTTATGCATAGCGAATCCCCAGCCATCCATCAAGTTGCTGTAAAATTGTTCAATCGAGAGGCTGCAATCGCTAATCTCGAATTTGAACTAAAACACAAGGCTATTATCGACAGATTCGGTCGTTATCCTCATAGAAACAAAATATTAGCTAGAGAGTCGACAGCAGAAGAAATCGCTTTTTTACGCCAGCCGGACTCGTCATTTTGAATATAAACAAGCTTTATTCAGATAAAAATAACTGTGGCTATAGATTAACAAACTACACTTACAATGATATGTCAGGGGACAACTCTGGGCATCATGAGATGGCCAATGGTGTGAAAGGTAACAGTGCGTAATGAAACAAACTAACCATATTTCCTGCGTCTCTAGAATGACCTGTATTCGCTACCCATTGCTAGCAGTAATTGCATTATTGTATCCCCAATTAATCCAAGCGGCGGAACTGAAAATTGGCGTGAGCCTCTCCATTCCTCCCTATGTCATCCAAGAATCTGATAGCGGCCTAGAACTCGATTTGCTGTATCAAGCACTTGCAGTCAAAGGGCATACCGCCAATATTGAATATTTGCCTTTAGCACGCACTTTCCATGAACTTAGGGAGGGCAAACTAGACGGCATAATCAACGTAAAAGAAGGCATGATCGAAAACGTTTTCTACTCTAATGTGGCGATTCGTTATCAAAATTGCGCAATCAGCCTAGAGAAAAATAACTTTTCGATTAATAGCATTAAAGACTTAACGGATAAAAAAGTCGTTTCCTTTCAACGTGCAGCAAGCTTCTTAGGTGATGAATTTGCTCAAATGACTAAAGCTAATCCTAGTTACCAAGAACAAGCTCGGCAAATACAGCAGGTTTACATGTTGATGAAACACAGGGCTGATGTAGTGGTTATGGATAAGAACATTTTCACGTACTATCTTAGACAGGCATTTATTGAGGGAAAACTCACCGAAGTAGAGAGTAAACAGGTGGCGGTATGTCATCGCATTTTTCCACCGACTGAGTATAAATTTGCGTTTTTAAGCGAGCAAATCCGTGACGACTTTAACCTTGGGTTAAAACAAATTACCGAAGATGGGACACTGATCGCCTTACAAGAAAAATATCGGCAACTCATGTCCCTAGAGAATGAAGCTGAAGCCTCAAATACCATTGTGGATCAATCAAAACTCAAGCAAGATCCTTTATAAGTTAACTACTTAACTACTAATACTGGGCATTTCGCCAATCTAACAACATCTTGACTCACATGGTGCTTTAAAAAATCCACTAAGCCGCTGCTGCCATGGCTTGCAATCACAATCATACCCGCATCGGCTGACTCAGCTAAAATCTCTTCGCTCGCATCACCATGACGAACAATACATTTAACCTTTAGTCCAACCGCTAATCCCTGCTGCATTTGCAGCTGTAGACTCTGCATTTTTGTCTCCACAAACTCGGCTAACTGTTGCTCAAGTGTCGCGGGAGTATCTACCGCAATACCATAACAATGGGCACTTCTTGCAGGGCTGACAACATGCAGCAAACGGATATCTACGTGATATAGATTAGCCATTTCAACCGCATAATTAAGCGCATGGGCGGCAGTTGCCGAAAAATCCGTAGGGCATAACACTTCTTGAGTACGCATAATTTTATCCATCACTTAGGTTGTTGTGCCCAATATTAGGGCAAATGGCATTGCTTATAATCTGTATTTTATCGCAGTAAATCGGGACAAGCAGCTAGGCCGTAAAATTAATTATGCTTTAGCAATCAAAAACAAAGGGCGCCTTAGCGCCCTGTAATCTACCCAATACAGACTATTTCACGACCAATACAGGGCATGCCGCGCCATTGGCAACAGCTTCGGCAACATTCGTATGTAAAAAGTGCGAAATTCCGGTTCGTCCATGGCTAGCAATAACCACCATACCCACATCCTTACCATTCGCCTCCTCGAGGATTTGATCGACGGGGTCGCCGCGGCGGATAAGGGTGGTAATCGGTAATTCGGTCTTGAGTCCCTCGAGTAACGCCTGCATTTTAGTTGCTGCGGCCTCCTCCATGCTTTTAGCGAGCTCCTCAGGGGTAATCGCTAAAATCATAAAGTTTTCATCACCAATAGGTTGCTCAACAACGTGTAAAATCTTTAGCCCTACATGGTATAGATTTGCCATTTCAATAGCATAACGTAGCGCATGGGCCGCAGTTTCCGAAAAATCTGTGGGCCAGAGTATTTGACCTGAACGCATAATCTGTTCTCCTTAATGGCTAGTCATCGTGAAGCTCATCTTTGAGCCAAGTAATGGCATCCAGTTTGTCGACAAAAAACTTAACCTCGGCCGGAGTAAACCAGTTTGCCAGCTTTGCCATCACTTCCTGTAGAGTCGTTTTACCGACAATAGCAATCCGTTCAAAGTGGCGAACATGCTTAACCCCTAGTTTTAGATCATCCCAAGCGGCTTGAAGTTCCCAACCTTCAAGCTCAGTCACATCGACTAAGGCATAAATATCGGGATCTTTCACCCCAGCTAACGCGGCTTCGAGCACGGGTACCATCACCTCATAATCTTGATGAGTTAAGGTACCAATAGCTTTAAAGGCAACAAAAAAGTCATCATCACCATAACGCTCGATCCCAACTGAAATTCCATGCTTTAACAAAGTCATACATACTCCTTGTCTAACAAATGTCCTGTTAAGTGTAAAAGCTAAGTCTCTATCAGGCCGTGATCTTGCTCATAAATGCATCAGTATGCTTGCGCAAAATCACGCTAACCGCTAGGATAAACCGACTAATCAGTCGGTTTGTATATTGAGCAACAAACGGCTTTATTTTATTAAGACTTGCACTCAAGGGATCACGATGAACATGGCAACAGACCCAGCAAAAATTTCGCCGTTAACCGAGTTACTCCAACATCAGCGTGCAAGTTACTTAGCCGCACCTAATCCTGATTATGCGATCCGTAAAGAACGCTTAATCCGCCTTAAAGCCGCCTTGCTAAAATTCCAGCAGCCGCTCGTCGAGGCGTTATCACAGGACTATGGCCATCGTTCGGTCGATGACAGTCTGATTTCCGACATTATGCCTGTGGTCAATAACATCAATTACAGCTTGAAAAACCTCAAAAAATGGCTCAAGCCAAGCCGCCGCCATGCGGGCATCTTACTCACCCCCGCCCAAGTCAAAGTGCATTATCAGCCACTAGGCGTTATTGGGATAATCGTGCCTTGGAACTTCCCCGTCATGCTCTCCATTGGGCCATTAGTCACGGCGATTGCTGCGGGCAACCATGCCATGCTCAAACTTTCGGAATTTACTCCAGCAACCAACTGCGTTATCAAACAGTTACTAGCCGAAGTATTTGATGAATCCCATGTAGCCGTTGTAGAAGGTGAAGCTGATGTCGCGGCGCAGTTTTCAGCACTGCCCTTCGATCATCTCCTATTTACTGGCTCAACCACGGTTGGCCGCCATGTGATGCGCGCCGCGGCCAATAATCTCACCCCCGTTACCCTTGAACTCGGAGGTAAATCGCCAGTAATTATCGCCCCCGATATGCCACTAGAGATAGCGGTAGAACGAATGATTTATGGTAAGTGTTTGAATGCTGGACAAATCTGTGTAGCGCCTGATTATGTGCTTTGCCCTAACGCTAAAGTGAGCGATTTTATTCAAGCCTATCAAGCAAAATTCCAAGCCATGTACGGCGCAATTGCCCAAAATAAGGACTACGGCAGCATTATTAATGCCCGCCAATTTGATCGTTTATTGGCTGTACTTGAGGATGCCAAAACCAAAGGTGCCAAGATTATCTCTGCCTCAAATGAAGCAATAGACAGCCAGAATCGTAAACTCGCCACTCAGCTGATTACTAATACCACTGAAGATATGCTATTGATGCAAGAGGAAATCTTTGGGCCGCTATTACCCGTTATCGGTTACGACTCTTTAGATGAAGCCATTAGCTACGTAAACCGTCGCGCCAGACCCTTAGCGCTCTATGTGATGAGTTTTGATGAAGCGAGCCAACAAAAAATCCTCAAGCAAACTCACTCTGGCGGTGTTTGTATCAATGAAACGGTATTCCATGTAGCAGCCGATGATGCGCCCTTTGGCGGCATAGGCCCATCTGGTATGGGGCATTATCATGGTAAAGAAGGGTTCCTCACCTTTAGCCACGCCAAAACCGTGCTAAGCCGTGGGCGCTTTAACACGGGTAAATTTGTCCATCCACCCTATGGCACTTTTATCCAACGTATGTTGATGAAGCTGTTTTTACGCTAATACGGGCCGCTTAGGAGTGGTTATGTCGAGCTTATTACCAACAGATACAGATACTAAGCCCATGACAGATAAACGTCAGGCGATACTCGATACCGCCTTATCGTTATTTGTCAGCCAAGGCTTTCATGCCACCTCGACCGCTTCAATTGCCAAGCAGGCTAGCGTAGCGACAGGCACACTGTTTCATCATTTCCCAACCAAAGAAGTGTTGATGGAAAGCCTGTTTCTCACGATTAAACAAGAGTTTGCTAATGCATTATTGTTAAATATCAAAGAAGGGAGCGATCTTAAAGAGCATGCAGAAATCCTCTGGCAGAGCGCGATTGACTGGTCGATTGATAATCCAATCAAGCAATTATTTTTTCAGCAATATTCAATGTCACCTATGATTGCGGCTTCTATCCGCGAACAAGCAATGAATAGCATCTTAGGGTTTATCGCCCAGTTGATAAAAAAAGGGCAGCTAATGGGATTAATTGCCCACTATCCCATTGAATTAATGCTTGAAAATTGCCACGGACAATACTTAGCAGCCACGCGATTTTTTATCGATAACCCCGAATTGGGCAGAGATAAACATTATCGTGATGCCAGCTTTGCGCTGTTTTGGAAGGCGTTACGGGCCGACTAAACCTAAAAGCAATCGAGCCAGACTTATATCTGGCTCGATTGTGGCGATGTTTAACTGAATGAACAGATATTTAATACGATTAGTATAATCAGCTTTGGCTTAATTCAGGTTGTTTTTCTATAGGTTGCGACAACTGCGAAGCACTCCAATAACCTTGTTTTACACCCTTTTCGATAAGCTCAGCGACTGCTAACTCAATGGCTTGTAGTACACAAAACTGCACTGGTTCATTGGTGGTAAAACCGACTTCGGCTTCGGCCAAACGATTCAAACTGGTATAACGGAACAGGCCTGCACGCATTTCCTGCGAAAGTACCCTTTTACTCGTAGATACAGACATCATCACTTTGCCCGTGTGTACATCGACAGCGCGCAGATAGATAGTCACTAAATCCTCACGGTACATTTCCGAGGCGCCGATACCATAATACTCAACCCCTGTACCGCCTGTACTGGTGTTGGTCTCGTAACTGATAATGCCACCTTCTAATAGCAATCTCGCCGTCGATAACACGGGGATATCATCGCCCTTTGAGCCGTTTTGCTTATTACTGATCTTGCGCTCGGTTAATAAATTTTGCAGGCCTTCACGCTCAACGGGCGTAAACCATTTAGAGTCAATCAAGGTTTGCATCAGCATCGATGTTGCCCCTTGAGTGACCGCAGTTGAAAATGAGCTGACGTTAGCTTGAGGTTTATATTGCCCGGTTTGGTCTCGGAATGAATATACCGCAACTGGGATCGGAAATTTTGGCCCAGGCTGACTCTGTAGCTCCTTCATCACCTCACTCATTGGATTAACTTGAGCAGGAGTAATATTTAAGTCAGGCTTGGGGATCAAGCTACAGGCGGACATACTCAGCAGCATAGAAGCGATAAAGATGGAACGTGCCATTAGTTTCCGCCTCCAAAAGTTGGCATTTCAATCACCGTCACTTCGCCGGTTTCGATGTTAGTGATGGTTAACATCACTCCGGTGCCAGTAGAGGCGACTTCGATACGAAAATCGCCAGTATCGTACACCCCATCTTTGATCTCACCATCAGCAACGCCGCGAGTGATGGAGTTAATGATGTTACGTTCCAATGACTCCTTAAAACGGGTAACAAAGTCCTTCTCGGTCGAGCTGGCTTTATTATCGTTTTGAGCCTGCGCTTTATTGAGTAAAAAGGAGCCATTCGCAGGATTGCCCCCAAAGCTTGGGTTGACGGGGGTATAGATTAATTCGGTTGCTTGGCTGGTGTGAGCTATGCAAAACACAGCAAGAGAAAGTAACGTCCTGAATGTCATTATTGTTATCCTACAAATCGTCCGATGTTCCTGAAAAATCACCCGTAATCGCATTAGCCCTGACTTGAGCTAAGTAATCAATCGTCAACAAAATAGCCTGCTCTGCGCTCTCCTTAATCGGGTTCGCCCGACGACCAAAGTGCGTGGTATAAATACGAGTTCCATTCACTTCTAAGGTTAAAACGGTTCCGGCCTGCGGAAACACCGTCTCATACAAGGTCACGTTAAACCCTTGAGTAAACGGCAATTCGCGCCAATAACTTGAATAGTAAAACCCAAAATCCTTACCAAAACGCGTTAAGGTTCTATCTATCACAAGCCCACTGATTTCAATATCATCATCGGCTAACGCGCCAGGAGCGCTTATAAACAAGAATGGACACAAAATACTGAACAACAACCGCTGAATTAACGATTTCACAGGTCCCTCCTTACCTACAATGCTCAAACCTTCAGATACAGCGACAGCGTAAAATGCACACTTTGCCATGTTGTGCATGTAACATTTCACGCTTATTTTTATTAAAGGAAGGTTAACAGGATTGAAGATCGCTAGTCATTAGACTGAGACCTAAATTAGCCCAAAAAGCTAAGGTAAAAACCGCAAAATAGCCCATTTGGGTAATACGTTAGAATGAGCAATGAAAACTCTTGATACACTCTCAAACGCAGATTATTGCGGTAACCAGAGTTGTACTGACAGCCCGCCATCGCTGCGATTATGCATACTAATGCTGCCTTCATGGGCCTCAATGATTTCGCGGCAAAGTGGTAAGCCTAAGCCAGTACCCGATTGCTTGGTTGAGTAAAAGGGCAATAGGGCTTGCTCTAACACTTCCTCGGACATGCCACTACCACGATCCTCAATCTTGATAATAAAGCCTGTGCCATCAACCAGCGTTTGAAAGCGAATCGAGAGCGTGACCTCATCGGGATTAGAACCTGATTCATGGGCATTTTTCAGCAGGTTTAGCAGAACTTGCTCCATTTGTCCTTGATCGAAATAGCCCATTTCAGCGGGTAATTCATTGGCTAAGGTAAAAGGATAATGCTGGGTTAAATGTTCGATAAGCTGCTGCCACGCGACTTGACGTCGCTGCGGTAAAGGCAGTTTAGCAAAGCGAGCATAGTTGAAAATAAACTGACTCAGGTGATTCGTGCGACTCTCTATAGTGTCGAATATCAGCTTAAGCTTTGGATTATCGAGATCTTTCGTGAGTAAACGCCCCGAGTTCACCATTGAAGCAATGGGCGCGACAGAATTATTTAGCTCATGGCTGATAATACGGATCACCTTCTTCCACACCGCCACTTCCTGACGATTAAGCTCTCGGGTCATCTGCTTAAGCAAGATTAAATTATGCTGTTGGTTATTCAGCAAAAATTGGCCGCGACTCAGATACCAAGTCTCAGTATCATCCTCACCCATGGTAAACAGGCCGCTCTTTTCTTGCTTAAGGGCCAAGGCAAGCGCTTCGGGTAAGTCTTGCAGCAGTTCGTCGAGGCTCAAGCCTTCCATTTTGCCTTTAATATGGAAAAGATGCCGCGCCGCATCGTTGGCATACATGAGTTTTTGATGGTCGTTAAACAGCAGCATCACGTTAGGTGAGCTTTGAATCACTTTATCCAGCAGCAATTCGCGCTGATAAATATACTGCCGCTCCTGGCGCAGCTTAGCTGCCGAATCATTAAATAACTCAGCCAATGCCTTAAGCTGGCCCTCACCATTTGCCGGAATACTGACGCTAAAGTCATTATCGTTAAAGTTGAGTAAGCCAACCTCTAAGGCATTTAGGCTACGAGCTAAATGGCGGGTAAACCAAGCCACACCTAAGGCGCAAATACCACAGGTAAACAATAATATGAATAACCATTCGGTGATTGGTAGCCCTTGATCTGTCCCTTGCGCTAACGTCAACTTAGGCAGTGAGATAGGTTCTGCTGGTGGGGCCGTGGGCGGCACATCAGGATGGGCAGGAGGGCTAAAAAGCCCCTCTTTAAGCTGCTCGAGTTTAAAAAGCTTAATTTGCAATTGTTCTTGCTTGAGCTGCTCTAACTTTTGCAGCTCATGCTTAATCTGCTCGGCCCTTAAACGCTCCTGTAATGGCAACGTTTGTTGTAATTTCTCGTTATTTTTAATTGCCGCTTCGACGTTTTCTTGAAGCTTATCTACGTCGATGGGCGGTATATTAATTGCGGGGAGCTTGATGGGAGCTGGCACTTCAACTGACGAGATAGACGGACGATAGCTCACTGCACCTAAGGTCAATAGCACTCCTAAGGCGCAACAAACGGTTGAATAAATGATTAATTTTGTTCGCAGTTGCACCTAAAATTCCGCCTAATGCTCAGTGTTTATCATGCTATGGTTATTTTTCTAGACCAAACTTATCCATGCGGCGATACAGGGCTTGCCTACTTAGGCCAAGGGATTTGGCTACTCGCGCAATCACGCCCTTGTGCTGTCTTAAGGCCATTTCAATCTGCTCACGGCTAACATCCATAGCGTCGCTCGAATCCAGTTGAGCGGACACGTCTTGATTGGCAACTTTTATCTGTGATTCAATCGGGGCAACTTCGGTTATGGTTCGCCCAAGCGTCATCGTATTTGTCGTGTGAGTGTTGTTAACATTGACTGGCGGTAAACCAAAATCAGCTTCGGTTAACACTCGACTTTGCGCCAACAGCGCCGCACGTTTACAGGCGTTTTCTAGCTCGCGCACATTACCTGGCCAACGGTGCTGCAATAGTGCCTGTTGGGCGGGTTTACTCAAGCTAAAGCCCTCCCCGACAAAGTGCTTCACTAAAGGCAGAATATCGTCAATACGCTGATTCAGTGGCGGCAAGGCCAACTCAATCACATTTAAGCGATAGAATAAGTCCTCACGGAAACGCCCCTCGGCAATATCTTGGGCAAGATCGGCATTGGTCGCACTGATCACCCTCACCTTCACTTTTAGGGTTTTATGGCTGCCTAAACGTTCAAACTCCCCGGTTTGTAATACCCGCAATAATTTCACTTGGCCCGAGAGCGGTAAATTGCCTATTTCATCTAAAAATAAGGTGCCACCATCGGCCGCTTCAAAACGACCAATGCGCGCCTTGTTAGCCCCCGTAAACGCCCCCGCCTCGGCACCAAAGAGTTCGGCTTCGAGCAACTCCATTGGCAAAGCCCCCACATTCACCTTAATAAAGGGTTTGTTTTTTAAGGGAGAATTGGCATGGATAATATCGGCAAGCTTATCTTTACCGGCACCATTAGGGCCTGTGATCAATACAGATACATCGGAGCGTGCCAGTTGTAAGGCTAAGTCAATACAACGCTGCATCGCACCACTACCAAAAACAATTCCGCACAGATCCGCATCGGCAATCGCGACTTGGCGTTGTGAATTAACTCGCTCGAGCCGATGATTTGTACGTGCAAGCTTATAGAGAGCAATTAAATTCGTAATGCTGTTTAGTAACTTAGCATCATCCCACGGTTTGCCCATGTAATCAGCGGCGCCGGCTTTAACCAACTCAACAGCGGTTTCGAGCTGAGTCCAAGCCGTCATTAAAATGATCGGCAAATCCGGCTGCCTATCACGCAATGCATAAAACAACTGCCGCCCTTCTTCCCCAGAGGTGGTATCGCGGGTGAAGTTCATATCTTGGATAACAAGATCAATATCATGGGTCGCGATCAGACCAAGGGCATCATCTGGTGTATGGCAAGTTAACACCTGATAACCATTGATCTCCAGCATTAAGCCCAAGGCCTGGCAGATGGCGTGGTTATCGTCGACAATCAGAATTGTGTCCATGTGGCAAAGTATATCCCGAGTAAAACTATTAACCTTAAAGTAACAAAAAGTGCAATAACATCCTACTGTTATCGCACTTTATGCCGCTCAGCTTATGTTACACAGTACGCGTCGCTGTCGCCGGAGATATCTTGGCAGCCTTGCGTGCAGGTAAGTACACCGCAAGGGTGGTCACCACAAATAATCCAACAACGGTGAATAATGGATAGGAAAGCGCCAGCATAGGTAAGCTATACAGGCTCATCAATTGCTGGCCTAACTGAATCGCTAACAGCACACCCAAAGTGCCACCTAACAGACATAGCAGATAGTTTTCCACTAAGAAGTAGCTGATAATATCGCGCTTTTTAGCACCTAATGCGCGGCGAGTGCCAATCTGCTTAGTGCGACGCTGGATATTGAACATCACCATCCCTGTCACCCCAAGTGAGGTAATCAACAACAGCAATACCACCATCATGGTTAGTACGGTTGCCATTAATTCATGGTCACGATATGCCTCGATACGGCGCTCGCTCATAGTTGTAAAGCCTTCGACTACCCGGCTAGGATATTCTTTATGCAGGGCTTCGGGGATGACCTCTTTTAAGCGCTCAATATCACCAGGCTTAGCTCTTACTAAATAACGTTTATAGTCAGCGGGATAATTCACCGACAACACAGAACTAAACTCAAGGTTACTGTTATCAACCCATGCCGTTTGTAAGCGCTCCAGCACTCCAATCACCACAAAGTGCTGTGTGCCCATATATACGCTCTTGCCAAGCGCTGATTCATTCGGCCACACCTTATCGACAAAGGCTTTAGTGACTATCATCTTGCCCCCATCTTCCAGCAACTCTGTGGTGATTTCCTGGGGATAGAAGTTACGTCCCTCGACTAACTTCAGCCCTAAGGAGTCGATAAAATGCTCATCACTCATATACATGCCGGTATTGGGCGTAGATTTAGCGCGCTCCTCAGGCCCTAGGGTAAAGTTACTCGACCAACCACCGCCGCTCAGGGGAGCCATAGAGGTAGGTGCAACATCGATAACGCCAGGGATCGCACGAATGATCTCTAAATCTCGTTTATCCTGCGCGACTAAATCTGTCGATTTATCAAAATGATAAATGCTGAAATCAAAGACTTCACTTTCAACAATCCCCGACTCACGCGCCATTAAATTTAATCGTTCGGCGATAATAAAACTGGCATTAGCGACGATAGCCACAGACAAAATAATCTGTAATAACAGTAGTAAGGGGCCGCTTTTACTGCGTAATAAACTGCTGAGAATAGGTTTGATATGTAACATATTGCCCCCGATTATTGGCTCTTAAGATAAACACTTGGGTTAGTGGTACACACACGCCACGCAGGATAAATACCCGCCACAATCGCTGCAAAAATGGCAATAACAGGCGCAATGAGCCACATGCTGGCGTCCAGATGAGTAATCGAAGCCTCAAGTTGAAACTTCTTTGTGAGCAACGCAAGTGAGCCCCAAGCCCAAGCCAAGCCGAGTAAGCCACCGAATAGTCCCATCAAAGACACTTCCACCATATGTTGGGCAAAGATCTGCCCTTGGCTGGCGCCGATGGCGCGGCGCACGCCAATTTCGGGAGCTCGGCGTAAAAACTTAGACAGCAACAGACCTAACATATTGACTAAGCAAACAATGAGGAAGAGTGCACTGAGGCCCACCAGCACCTTGTTATCCTCTGGCACCACTTTATTAATGGCTAGCCATTGGTCAATATCGGACAATTGCACATCGGCCTTAGGTGAGCTAAAGCGACCTAATTTCTTTTGTTGTTCAATATATTGGCGAACCCACTGACGGTACTCAGCAACTTGTTCAGGCGTATCGAGTTGCACCCAAAATTGTGTCCAATGCTTTTCGGAGGTTAAACGCTGCGCGTAGTTGTTGATGCTCTCATAGTTCCAGCCATTGGTATTTCCCCAACTGCCATATTCCTCAATCGGCGCTAAGCTGTAGGGCACAAACAAGGTATCCACATTGCCAAAGGCGCCGTTGTTAAGGTCATAATAGTTTGGACTCGGCGCCCAAGGCTTAAGCACGCCAACCACCTGATAGGGCTTAGCATTGAAATAAATCGTCTTGCCGACACTATTTTGGCCCGCAAACAGCGTCTTATTCAGCTCATCGGTCAGTACCACTTCGTAGCGAGCATCTTTATCGACGCTGTCATCCCATGCCTGACCGTATTGAAACTCAAGTCCAAACAGTGGGAAAAAGTCGTTATTGGTCACCCTAACCCGAGATTGCAGTACAGGTAAAAAAGCCGGATCTTCGGTTTGCACCGCGCCGCCCGTGCGAAACATGGGGGTTTGCAGGCTCGGAATATCACTCTTAAGTAAGTTCATCCCGTCTTGATAGGTGATCTGTTGATCGAAGCGATCCCAGGCATCTGGACCTTGGCTCCACAGCTGTACCGCAAACAACTGGCTGGACTTCTCCCCCGCAGGGTTAGTGGACATCATTTTGTAAATGTTAAGAGTGCTAATCGTGATGCCTATGCCGATGGAAATCGCCATGATCATCAATGCCGACAACATGGGCGTTTTTTTAATGCTACGCCAAGCTAAATCTAAGTAATAGAAGAACATAACCGCTCCTAGCCTTGGGCGTTAGCAACCAGTTTATCGACACTGCCGTGGCTTGCACTGCGGGCCACATTGGGTTGATACATGGTAAAGTCGCAGACTTGTCCATCGACAATTTGAATATTGCGCTGGGCACGGCGAGCCAGTTCAGGATCGTGGGTCACCATGATGATGGTGGTGCCAGATTGGTTAATATTCTCTAATAATTCCATCACTTGGCGGGCCATTAAGCTGTCGAGGTTACCCGTAGGTTCGTCGGCGAGCAGAAAACGGGGTTCCCCCGCTAAAGCACGGGCAATCGCTACCCTTTGCTGTTGACCGCCGGATAATTGAGTCGGCAAATGCTTCATCCGCGCACCTAAGCCCACTTGCTCTAATGCTTGCTCCACACGGCGTTTACGCTCCTTGGCACTAAAACCACGGTAGCGCAGCGGTACTTCAATGTTTTCCGCGAGGTTAAGATCGGGAATCAAGTTAAAGCCTTGGAAGATAAAGCCAATCTTCTCATTGCGTACGGCAGCACTCTTGTTATCACTGAGGTTGGAGACATTAATCCCATCTAAAAAATAATCCCCATGGGTGAAGCCTTCGAGCAAGCCAGCAATATTTAAGAAGGTGGTTTTGCCTGAACCCGAAGGGCCTGTGACCGCCACAAACTCGCCCTCGTTTACCTCAAGGTTGAAATCCCGCAGTGCGTGGGTTTCTACTAAGTCCGTTTTAAAAACTTTACTGATATTCTTCATTGATAACATTTTAATTTCCTTAATTAATTTTTATCTTTGCGCGTAAACGGCTTATAAAACGCGCGGGACTTCAATGTAACTTGAGCATGTAACAGACGAAGCAGAGGCAACCGCTTATCAGCCCAGAAAAGCACCCATAATGAACTCACTCAACTTACCGAACAGCCCATTTAGGCAAGAGAATATCAAGCTCACACTTTCCATCGAGACATCACCAATCTGGCGCATTTCGTCTAAGGGATTGGTCCATTCCAAAATATTTAAGCCAAGGAAAAACCAACTATTAGCCTCTCCAATCCCCAGCTCTACCGCCACAACTAACAAGGCCAAAGCGAATACGCCAAACAGCTTGGAGGACATCAACACACTGATATCAACATTTTTATGACTCATTATTGGCTCCTATTTACTTATCGCCGCAGTATTTTCAACCACGGCAATTTCCAATCCATCAATTTGATTAATAAGTTTTTTCAACCAAATAACATCAATGCATCTTAACCTGTTCGGCATGATTGAAGGGCTCAACACTCGAGATCACCCATTCGTCACCCGCTTTACCGCCTTCAATCACTTCCACCTGGCTCATACTGGTGCTACCCAGTTTAATCTGGCGGCGGGTAGCGATATCGCCTTCGACTTGATAAGCCTCCTCCCCGCCACCGCTGGTCATAAAGGCACCACGTTTGACCATCAACACATTTTCCCGATGTTCGAGTAAAACTCGGGCAGAGATACGTTGGTTTTGGCGCAGCTTAAGACTATCGCTCTGGGCAAATTGCACTCTTGCGGTCACTTCACGGTTACGCACTTCGGGAGAAATCGAGGATAACTTGCCCATGAGTTTGACTTCGCCAAAGCTCAGCTCAACCTCCATGCCAAGTCCAAGTTCATCGGCGTAAGACTCTGGCACCGCAAGCTCGGCCTCATAGGCACTTAAATCGACCACAGTCAGAATCGGTTGATTGGCACTCAAACGCGTTTTTTGCTCTGTCAGCCAGTTACCAATAATGCCGCCAACCGGCGCTTTAATATTTAAGGCTTCAACTTGGCGCTCTAATTCACCTACCGCTAACTGCTGGCGTTCAACTTCAAGCGCTTTATTCTTTACTTCAAAGGTCAAGGTATCCTTAGTTAATGCCGCGTCTTGCAACGCATGCTCAAATTTAAGCTTGGCTTTATGCAGATCATCTTTGCCCTTTTCATAGTCAATCTGCCCAATCAGCTGACTTTGAATAAGCTGCTCACCACGACGACGTTCACGCTCAGCCGCCTCAAGATCAACCTTGGCCATATCTAAGGTTTGGTTGACTTGTAATTGGTTGCGTCTGGCGTCCAGCTTGGCACGCTCAAGAGCGCCCTCCAAACCCGCTAATAAGGATTTCGCCTGTTCTAATTGATTGGTCAGTCTTGGACTATCTAGCTTGGCTACCACATCGCCTTTATTAACTGTATCGCCAGGATTGCTCAGTAGCGTCACTGTCCCTTCTTCAGTGCTGTAGAGGATCGGTGCATTGGCCGCGACGATTTTACCTGTAGTCGCGATATCCCGAGTCAGCGTACCTACATATAAAGTCGCAGTGGTTAACTCACTACGGCTAATGGATTTGCTCACATTATCGCTACTGAAACTGGCCCACACTAAGGCGCTCACTAATAAGGTGCAGCCGCCAATAATCAAGGGCACCTTGAGACGTTTAGCGTTTGATGGCGCAAGGAGAGTATCTTGGCCGCTGGTATCTTTAATCATGGCGTTTCTCGCTTCCCTGTCGGAGGGCTGGATATGCCCATCGCTACGGACACTATTAAAAATCGATATCCAGTAATAGCAACACCTATGCCAATTCCATTAAAGCATTTATTTTCATTGTGTTAGATAATATTTAAGATAAAAGTGTCCGCGGACACCACAGTTGAGAACTAAAAGTGTCCGCCTAAATTTCGCAAAAGTGTCCGCTTGATATGAGAAAAGGCAGCTTGTAAGTGTACGGTACTCAGCAAAGAACAAGCTGGCAGTCGCTCAACATGCGCTAACACTTTTATTCGCCAAATGACGGAGTTTCCCTTTACAGCTAAAACCTTGCCACATAAGATCCTGCCACCCTCGCAGCAGACATATCCAATAAGATGAATCGCCCTATGAAAACACTCACTATTACGCGTCCTGACGACTGGCATATTCACCTAAGAGATGGCGCCCAATTAACAGATACGGTTCGCGATATCAGCCGCTATATGGGCCGCGCTATCGTCATGCCTAACCTGGTTCCTCCCGCCATCGATACCGAAACCGCCTTGGCTTATTACGATCGTATCAAGGCGCAAGTGCCCGCAGGCTCGCAATTCGAACCCTTAATGGTGTTGTATCTCACCGACAAAACCAGCCCAGAGGAAATCCGTAAAGCTAAAGCCTCGGGCAAAATCGTTGCCGCTAAGCTCTATCCCGCGGGCGCGACCACCAACTCGGATTCTGGTGTGACAGATTTAAAGAACATCTACCCCGCCCTCGAAGCGATGCAAGAAGTGGGCATGTTGTTCCTCGTGCATGGTGAAGTGACTGATTCATCGATTGATATTTTCGACCGCGAGCGCGTGTTTATTGAGAATATCCTCAGTAAGATCGTGGCCGATTTCCCGAAACTTAAAATCGTTCTCGAGCATATCACCACTAAGGATGCAGTCGATTTTGTCACTCAAGCCTCTGATAATGTGGCCGCCACGATCACCGCGCACCATTTACTTTATAACCGCAACCATATGTTAGCTGGCGGTATTCGTCCGCATTTTTATTGCCTACCAATTTTAAAGCGCAATACCCATCAGCAAGCACTGTTAGGTGCCGCAGCCAGCGGCAATAAAAAGTTCTTCCTCGGTACCGACTCGGCGCCACACGCAAAAGATCGTAAAGAAGCCGCCTGTGGCTGCGCGGGTTCTTATACTGCCCATGCCGCCATTGAGCTGTACGCCGAAGCCTTTGAATCAGTCAATGCACTGGATAAATTAGAAGCCTTTGCCAGCTTCAATGGCCCAGATTTTTACAATCTGCCCCGCAACAGCGATACCATCACCCTGGTGAAAAAATCTTGGGATGTGCCCGTCAGTTACCCACTTGGCGACAACAACGTTGTGCCAATTCGCGCTGGCGAACAAATCGATTGGCAGGTTGAATAAACAGGTCATTTGACGCGATAAACGGCTAGCTAAGCCTGCAGCTTATCGTGCTCGAAACCGTTAAGAGTCGCCTTAGGGCGACTTTTTTATAACCAACACGTAAAACCATAACCTATTATCTTTTAAGAGAAAAAGTATGCATACACGGAAGTTACTAACGCTATTGTCCTCAAGCCTATTAATTACCACTACACTGCCACTCAGCACGTTTTCCGCCGATGAACTCACAGGCGTTTGGCAGGGACAACTGGGTAAAAGCAAGATAAGAGCCTGCTTTAACCAATATGGCACCGGCAGTTATTACTATCAAAAATACCTCACCCCAATTCGACTCGAACAGCAAGACGGCATCTGGAAAGAAGAGAACAACACCGGAAACTGGCAGTTTGATACCGCAACAGCACAAAAACTGAGTGGCCAATGGTTTAAAGACAGCGCCAGCAAGTCACTGCCAATACAACTTGAGCGGCAAATCAGCCCAGATAACAATGATGATTGCAGCGCCGATGCCTACAATCTGCCGCTTGAAACTAAGCCTTCGGTGAGCCGTGGAAAATGGCAACGCTTTCAGACTATTGAATACCGGCCGCTGACCTTTGGCACTGATGTTGGTATCGAATTTAACGGCCCACAAAAAGGCATTTCGGCAATTAATCACTGGCTTGAGAGAAAGCTCACCGATGATGCGCAGCTGGCACAAACCTTTGAGACTCGCCGCAGAATGTTGGCTCAAATGGGCAGCTTTGTGGCTGACGAAACCTTTGCAGAACCCATTTTCCTTAATCAGCATTGGCTTAGTGTGCGCTTGTATCGCTGGGCAGCGGGTTATGGTGCCAATGGGATCAGCCAAGAGTTTGTTAGCTTCTCGCTTGCAGATGGAAAACCTTTCCATCCTTGGCAATGGTTTATCGAAAATGAACAGCCTCAAGCCATGCCGGAGAGTATGAGTTTTCCGTTACCACAAGCGCTAAAGCAAAAGCTGTTTGCCAATATCCCGCCAAACGCAGAATGCCCCACCTCCGACGGCTCTGGCTATTATCAACTGACTCTTGAGGCAACTGGTATGAAGTTTTGGGAAATGCCCCGTGGTGACGGCTGCGAGCAGGAGTTTACCTTAACCCCTCAAGAAGCCATGCCCTTTGCCACTCAATGGGGTAAAACACAACTTAATCTATTGGAATAAATTACGTATTACAAAACTACGGTATTGGGAAAGTAGGCTGTAATGGTGATAAATATGATGACACCAAACGCGCTTTCCCATCCAACACAGCAACGCATTTCAAACTTACCCGTTTCAGTAAGGGATCATCCTTGAGCAATTTAACCGTAAACAGCGTGACACCCGAAGCCTTAGTACAAGCCCAGTTAGTTGCCTATAACCAACACGACCTTGCAAGCTTTGTGGCACTCTTTAGCGACAACGTTTGTATTTTTCGTCCACCCGCCACAGAGCCCGTTATTCGGGGTAAAGCCGCATTTCGCGATTTCTATCAAAATGAGCGCTTTAACTTGCCGCATTTACATGCCGAAATCCTCAATCGTATGGTCGTTGGCAATAAGGTCGTGGATCACGAACGGATCAGCGGCATACACGACGAACCTTTTGAAGTGATGGTGGTGTTTGAGGTAATCGATGGACTAATCCAAAATATGTGGAGTTTTGCGACTAACTGATGGGTTATCGGGCTTTACTTGATGCAAGATTGAACCGCTATATTCACTCCGCATCTTCCGAGTAAAGCATTGCCTGAACAGCATCGAATCTCAATACGTCAACATGCCCGAGTAGAAAATGGCTAAAGACCCACTACACTTAACCATCTAAATTCGCCATAAACAAGGCACACTTCAATAGCAACGAGGGAACACATGAACGCTAAAATCATCTTCACAGCCAGTATTGCACTATTGCTATCCGCAAATAGCCACGCCATTAACGATGAGTATCGCAAGTTACTTGAGCGTTCAGGCTGTACCCAAGTGTCTGAAATGCAAGGGTGCGATATCCACAAAACCAAAGAAGAAAATGCCAAAGCAATGGCTTCCCCCAAAGCCGCTGCTGAGGCCATCATTCCCAATGCCCAACAATGGATAGCAACAGCCAGCTCAGGAGCAACGGTTGCAAATATTCAAATCGATGATAAACATCAGGTTTCGGTTAACGGTAAACACGTAAAATCCAGTCAAAGTGGTGGAGCCATCAAATTCAAAGACGGTATGGTGGAATTCACCATTTATCCCGATGCCAGCTCGAATAAAGAGAGTATGTGGATTGATAACGATGCAGGATCAAAAGGCCCGATTACGGCCAAGTAACGCCTAGTAACAACCTACACTTGCCATCCTGCAAAAATAGGGGCTTACGCTTACAGCAGATAAAGTTCGCTAGCATACGCGATAAGCCCTTTAATACCATGGTCGTTTTGAAAGTATCGAATGGGCTCATTCAAGCGAGACAACCTTTACAGCCAACAGAAGACATTTCATATCCCTGAACCTCAAAACGCCCTTTACAGCATGAATCAATCACGGGCTTCTAACATTGGTCTATGATGCTTACACAAGCCCGTTAACCCTATTAGGATTAACTTTACTAGAATGGTTAACCTACCAATGTTTATCAGAAAAGTGTTACACCTATCCCAGATTTACTTTCGACAACTCATTTTAACGTGAAATCAACGGATTCTGTGAGATGGATGACTGTCCCTTGGCCGCAAAATGCCTTAGGGTTAGTAGCAATTGCCAAAAGGGTAAAGCCAAGCGCCCTTTTTCTTTAACCATTTTGCCTAACAACAGGAATTGCTGATGTCTGATAACCAAAATGCCTTTTACGCCCGCGCCACTGAGTTGATTAAGCTCGCTAACCAGCAAAACCAAAACACTGAAATCCAAACCGGTGAAGTCAGTGCTTCCTTTATGTGGGCCCTCGCCCGCTACAACGCTTGGTTTGGCTCCACCAGCTTTGAAAACAAAGAGCAAATGCAGGCCAAAAAACAAGAAATGATGGACTACTACATGGAGCGTTATAAAGAAATGCTCGACGCCAATCTCGAGGACTATATCGAAAACTTCGACCACTACCGTGCAACACAAAAGTAATCGTTTACGCAACGCCCGATAGCCTAAGGTTATCAGGGCGTCTGATTTTTAGCTTAAGTGGTGATGACTCTCATTCCTCAACACTTAACTACATCGTTATCCAATATTGATTAATTCTCGTCACGACAAGCCAGTATTTGCGATCAAATGCCTGCCTTAAGCACTAACATCTTGCTGTCAGTTGAATACTTAACAGAAATATTAACATAGGCTCTTTTTAGCTACTCATGTTGGTTTTAATCCATAAATAAGCAACATAAATAACCACCGAAGTATATCCAGCCGATATCACTAGATTACATTTCCAAAGAGTTAACCAGAAAGATCCTCTGAAATAAGTACGCTTTCTGACCTCATGATTAAACAATGCAATTGAAGAAAATATCAACATCAGTGCGGAGCATCCCAGCATAGGTAACAACAGAAACATGATACCCAAACCTGCCGCTCCTAAAGATGCGTTAGATGTTTCATTACCAATGGGGGCGAGCATCATAAAGCCCAAAGCTATCCCTGCTATTGTAAGTATCAATCCCAAAAGTTGGAGTGTTCTCATCATCGTCCTTAAGATTAAATCCGCACATACTAGGACTATGTATGCAAAGAGCGCCAACAACATCCTATCTACGCTCTCTTTGACAATACCTAATTTATATCGTCGTCTCTACGATTGTTAAATCTACAAAATGGCGCTTGTAACAGTGTGTAAGCGGAGCAACTAAACCCAATCTCACTTTAAACATGAATTATTAGTGGGTTCTTGTGAGCAAATGCAACGGCATATCATCATCTAAATAGGCCTCATCTGCCAGATAGAGCTTATTAGTACGGATCATCTTCTGGATCATCTCAACATAGGCGTAGCCGCGCTCTGAATATCGATCCAAGGTACCAGCAAGTGCAACACCCGTAATTGTTTGATTGGCTTGCCTTGATTTGGCACGAAGCTGACGCATTTTGTGGTAAGCACTATGGGTATTTAAATTCAATAAGTATCCTTCAACGGAGGCTAAGGGAGTCTTAAATCGCGCCAGCCCGTACTGCCCCATCCCCTGGCGCTTTTGCTTAGGCTCCATACCATTACCATTAAAATCCCACTGACCAAACAAGGCATTCCCCTCAAGAGTAAAGCGCGATGTCCCCCAACCACTTTCCTTTGCCGCCTGGGCCAATACTAGAGATGGAGGCAAAATATCTACCCGTTCAAGCAGGGTTTGCCTGTGGGACGGTGATAACGACGGTATTGGATTACTGATAACTTTGTACTTAACCGCTAAAGCGACCAAGCCAGTGTCGTTGAGGGGCGCAGAGATTACCTGTTGCCGTTCTTGTAACACTTTTTCATTCGCTAATAATACTAAGGGGGTCATCAATCTAAAAAACACCATCTTCTTTTGCTTCACAGGCAATTGCTCTGATACCGACCGCCATCCTTTACCTACGGCATCAAAGGTTAATCTCGGAACCGATTTATTCCCCCCATGGAAATTTTCAGCAGTGTAATTAAGGGATTCAAAAAAGAGCATCAAATCATCAATGGAGTGGATACTTACAGTGACAGGTTGAAGTTCAGCCTGCTGCACAGACCGTTGCTCACGCTCTGGTTGAAATATAATGCCGCCAATACGATGTTCACCTTGAGTATCTTGATTATTCACTTGGGTATAGGAAGGCTGAATTAAGGCTGATAATCCCATAATAGGTGGTTTTGTTGACTGACAATTTGCAAGCGGATAGCAAGTCTTTTCAGTTGTAAACGCCGTAGACAAGAGCTGATTAAACACCAATTTGTTGTCGGTCATTTCTGCTGCGGCGAATAGAGGTGAAGGCATAGACATTAGGAATAGCATAAGCATTACTAAGGGCAGTTTACAGTTTATCAACATGGAATCTCTCTGGAGAAAAACAATCGCAGTCCAACTAGCCAAAACACAGGGCGCGAAAGATAACAATAAAATCCTGACAATTTGCTTAATAGCTATGTTTGTAATACTGACTTGACTACGGAAATATCGCATGTGTCGAGCAGTTGAGGCGGCTTTTGATAAAATGACCCGCGGGCATGCCATGTTCGTTCAGTAAATTCCATCGTAAAAATGGGAACATGTAGAGATGCAAACGCGATAGACCATCGGTTTCACTACATAAGTCATCTTAGCGATCAGAAGACTGGTTGAAATGGTTAAGAACCAAGACTAAAGAAAACCAAAGATTTGAGCTTGCACATATAAAAATACTTCGCACGACTTATTATTTTTAATAAATCGAAAATAGTATGGTTACATTGAAAGGCACCAATAAATAATGACCATTTTATAGATCGACATATTGATTATGAATTGTAAGAAATTCAGGCTTATTATTGAGCACAGCCATGACACACTTAGGATCAAACTGTTGACCCGCATTATCCTCAAGATAAGCAAATGAATCCTCAAATGACCATGCCTCTTTGTATGGTCGTTTGCTTGTTAAAGCATCCAGAACATCAGCAACAGTGACTATTCTTGCTTCTAACGGAATATCCTCTCCTTTTAATCCCTCAGGGTATCCCTTACCATCGAAACGTTCATGATGGTAGTTGATAATATTCTTTAACATCTCCGTATGGTGTATCCCATTGAGACTAAACTCATTAATCATCAAATTAATCATCTCTCGACCTTTAATAGTATGAGTTTTCATCACCTCAAATTCTTCAGTGGTTAATTTCTCTGGCTTCAATAGTATTGCATCTGGCACGGCGATTTTACCTATATCATGTAACTCAGAAAATAGATAAATAAACTCAACTTCCTCATCACTTAATCCTAACTCTTTTGCGACTGTCTTAGCGATGATGCGCGAATATGAAGACATTCGATGTAAATGATTTGCCGTTTCTTCATCACGATAACGACCAAAGGCTCTGGCAGTAATAAGTGCCCCATTAAATGTCTGAATAGAAAGAAATTCAACTGCAATGATACCTGCAAGGATTTGTGCATATGCGGAAAGTTCAGCACGTATTGCATCATCAAAATAACTACTCTCTTTAGAGTTACAAAATAAAAAACCAACAAAACGATCATTAAAATACAATGGTTCGGTATAACTAGATTCGTAGCCCGCCTCAAGCACTTTTCGACTATGTTCAGAACTATATATAAGTTGAGTACATAAATTATCTAATACCCTAGCTTGGCGGCTTTCCACTATATGTTGGAGAGACGGTGTTTCGCTCAATTTTGCCTCATATAAACTCAACGGTGGCTTACCATCTGTACTATGCACAAAGGTTTTAATTTTATCTGTATGTTGATCATATATAGCAATTGCGATTCTAGTTAATTTGTCAAAATTTTTACGGAGTCGTGCATGAACATAATGCACACGTTCATTTATTGTCCTATCCATGATTCACTCCGCAATTAAATCTCAACAATTACAATACAAACATATTCGTTAGCGATAAAAACAACTGTTTATTATCGCTAACCAAAGGTTTGACTTAAGTTTTTAAGTTGATTTGCTCTATTCAATAAATTTTTACTCGTCGCACTAACGCCTTCAACTTTCATACTATTGTCATGGGATATTGATGAAATAAGATTAATATTTTTATTAATATCTTCAATCACGGCTTGTTGTTCAGTTGCAGCTGAAGATATTTGGCTGGAAAAAGCAGATACTTTATCTATTTCAACCGTAATATGATTTAAATATTCCGCTCCAATTCGAGTGCTAGAAAGGCAAGTATTCGTTCTACCAACATTCAAATGCATCAACTCTTTCCATTCATTCAGTGTACGCTGAATATGCCCTATACTTGTTTGAATTTGCTCTGTCGCTTTATGAGTACGAGTAGATAGATTACGAACTTCATCGGCAACAACTGCAAATCCTCGCCCCTGCTCACCGGCGCGAGCCGCTTCAATTGCAGCATTGAGTGCTAACAAATTCGTTTGATTAGCAATCCCTTGTATTTCAGACATGATAGTGTCTATTCGTTCTGACTCACTGGACAACGCTACCGCAGAATCAAAAGCTTGTTCAGCTTGGGTCGCTAATGAGGCAACTTCAGTTTCAACATTTTTAAGTTGCTGACTGGTCACCTGACAATGACGACGGGCTTCTTCAATCTGTAGATTACTCGCTTGGATATTACGATTAATTTCTTCTGCTGCGGATGCCATTTCAGTCACCGCAGTAGCAACTTGTTGGATCTGTAGATCTTGGGAGGTGATATCATTGCTCGTGGTAGACATAGACGTACTGATCTGATCCGCAATAGATTTCAATGAATGGGTTGCGTCATCAACTCTTCCTAAAACAGTCCGAATTCGCGCCTGCCCAAGTTTGATATGAAAATCTGCAATACTGTGGGGGGCGTCACCAGAAAAAATCAGCCGGCTAATGCTATCGTAGTCATTCTCTAATCGCTGCAAGTATCTAGGCGTTAAAAATAACTGCTGTCGATTTAAGGCAATGATAGCGAGTAAGGGCAAGATCACTAAGAGTGATTGAGGTAAGGTTAGCCACCAAATACTACAGACAATGGCTATGGATAATAAAAGAAAACTGACTAGATGACTTGATAGTAACTTATTGCCCCAAAATATATTTTTCTTGTTTTCAAGCGCTCTTAACTCCTTATACATCACACTAGCACGCGCTTTATGTTCAGGCGTAGGGCAACAACGGACTGATTGATAACCTGAGATCCGGCCATCCTCATAGATGGGGGTAACATAGGCATCGACCCAATAATAACTACCATCTTTACAACGGTTTTTAACCATGCCACGCCAAGGCTTGCCTTGCTTTAAATGTTTCCATAAATCGGCAAAAGCAGCTTTCGGCATATCAGGATGTCTAACTAAATTATGATGCTGACCAATCATTTCATCGAGTTGGTATCCAGCCACTTGGCAAAAGCCGGGGTTTGCGTAGGTAATTACGCCATTAAGATCGGTTGTGGAAACTAGCTGTAGATCTTCAGAAAATTTGACTTCACTATCTTTAGTCACTACATCCTTGTGTACCATGATCACAATCCCTGATTTACGGTTGGATTAGTGTAAAAGTATAGTAAGGTTTTCCTTAATTGCACTTTTATGAAACAGCACGACTAGGGCGTGCGAGGTTTCAGGGTTATTTTGCAGCATTTGACTGACACTTATACAAAGCAAAGTCCGTGCGATGTCATGACTCAATCTAAACTGGCGATAACATAGCAGACACGCCAATACGTCCTAAATCCCCAAAGCCCGCAGCATATAATGCATTCAAAGCAAACAAATTTCTTATCTGTCGTTTATGTAAGCACCTAAAATCAAAGAGGGGCAAATAATCCTATTTGCCCCTCTGATGCAGTGACACTGTGGCGAATCAGTTGCTTACTTATGCGCAGCAAGAACAAACTTGATACATCGCCATTATTGAGTACATGTTTTTGTCGTTTGGCAATCAACCTGCTGCTTAAGTTGCTGTGCATATTGCTCCGCTGCTGCTTTTGCCTTTCGGGCTTCCACTTTTTGCTGCACATCCTCAGCTAATGCCTTATCAAAGGTCTCCATGCCAAAATAGTCGGCAACATCCAAATAAATAAACCAAGCGCCAGCGGCAACGAGGCCATAGGTCAGTAGACGTAACATGGTATTTAAACCTCAATAATTGTATCGACATCTGCAATATAGCTGAGGTTTTTGATAAAGAAAACTGTCAAATTAATGACCAAAAACAGTCAAATAAACACCATTAATCAATAGGATGAAAAAACACAAACACCTTAAATTACATAGTTTTAGCTGTTTAAGATAAAAGTTGGTTCTAAGCTGTCAAAATTAACAGTTTACCAAGAAGAATGATCGATTATTTGACAAGAGCCCTTAGGTGACAAAAAATCACAACTCACTTAACTAACGTCAGAAAATCGGCGATAAAATCATCAATTCATATTTTTGACATAACACGCTAACGCCAAAGAGATCCTCTCTCGGCTTCATTGCGGTAATAGCCTTTGCGCCAATAACCAAAGCTAAATAACCTGAGCTCCCCCCTTGCTTATTGGCACTTTTTAAAAACTGGAAAAGTAGCTTTGCGCGGCATTTATAGCTTAATGATTGAGCAATTCACCTCGATTTACTGTGGCGAATAACACCATCAATTGCTACTCAAAGGCTTAAAAAGCCTCAGCACCAAAATGTTCGACTGATTAAAGCTTACTCACTCGCGTAATTAACTAACCTAATATTCTAAAAACAGTTTTTTGAATTATTTAGTTTGTTAATTTATCGTTTTTTAGCCTTAAGACGCGCGCTACTGAATCTTCTTAAAAAACAACTGCAACGGCCTTTAACATCAAAATATGCTTATATTTCAATCGGCTCATCATCTTGAACATAACAATTTACTCACAGTCCCCTTGTTTGTTCCACAAAGTGAGGATTGCTAACATTCCCGCACCGCCCCTTTTTAAAACATCAATATGCAAAATCCCCTACAAGTATCAGCCAGCAATACAATTTCCCCTATTTTGGTTCAAGGAGCGATGGACATTGAAGTTGAGACCTTAATTGCCGCTCTTGGCAAGGTCACTATCAACACGTTTGGATCATGGACGTTCTGGGAGGGTGAACTGAGTGGCCACCCTGTCGTGGTATCCCGCACTGAAATAGGCTTAGCAAATGCAGCGGCTGCGACCACACTGGCCATTGCCCACTATCGACCCAAGCTAATCATCAATCAGGGCACCGCTGGCGGCCATGATCCTAAGCTGTATCGCGGTGATATCGTCATCGGTGAAACCAGTTTTAATATGGGTTCGTATCTCACCAAGTTAACGCCAAAGGGTCAGGGTATTCACCCTACCCAATGGCAAAACTTCGATATGACCATGTACCTGCGTGAACATGGCGAAGTGGTCAAGCATAACCACTTTAAAGCTGATCCAGCCTTAGTGGAGGTGGCATTATCCCAAGCACATCAATACACCAAGGGAAAAGTTGTGAAGGGAATAATAGGTACTGGTGATGAATGGAATCGCGAGCTCGACCGTATCAATTGGCTACACCACACCTTCGGCACCGCAGTCGAAGAAATGGAAACGTCCGCGGCGGCGTTAGTGGCAGAGGCTTATAAACTCCCCTTTGTCAGCATTCGCATATTGTCAAATACCGATCAACACAATCAGGACTTTGACCCGCAGACCGCAGTGGATTGCCAGCAATTTGTACTGAACATCATCCAACAACTGATAGGCACTACTAAATGAGTGACTAGGGCGGGATAAAGCCAACGCTAGCTTATCGCCCATCCACAGTGAGCTTGGCCTGCGCTTTTGCATCGCCAAGCCTGCGTTTGTTTCGCAATTCCAATGTAGATTAAATCCATGCAAATCTTAGTTAGCCTCTTAGGCATCATCACCTTACTTGCAGTGGCATACCTTGCCTCTGAAAACCGTAGAGCCATTAACTACCGTACTGTCGGCCTCGCCTTTTTACTGCAATTGGCCCTAGGGGCATTTGTGATGTACTCCGCGCTGGGGCAATCGATAATCTTCTCGATGGCTGCTGCCGTCTCCAACGTCATCAGCTACAGCAATGACGGCATGTCTTTTATGTTTGGCGGCCTTGTTAGCGATAAAATGTATGAGCTATTTGGCGCAGGCGGTTTTGTCATCGCTTTTAAGGTATTGCCAATTATTGTGTTTTTCTCAGCATTGTCGGCGGTGCTCTATTATCTGGGGATAATGCAACTGGTGGTCAAAGCCGTTGGCGGGGCGCTGCAAAAACTGCTCAACACCAGTAAGGCAGAATCCATGTCGGCCAGTGCCAACATCTTTTTAGGGGTAACTGAAGCGCCGCTACTCATTAAACCCTATATGCCGCGTATGACTCGCTCAGAGTTATTTGCGGTAATGTGCGGCGGTTTAGCCTCCATCGCGGGCACTATGCTCGCGGGCTACGCCCAATTAGGTATAAAGATGGAGTACCTGCTCGCGGCCTCGTTTATGGCGGCCCCTGGCGGCCTTCTGTTTGCTAAGCTTTTGATCCCACAAACAGAAACAATCAACGATGCGCATCTACAGCTCACAGAGGAAAATCAACCTCGCAATCTGCTTGATGCAGCCACCACAGGCACCATGAGCGGACTTTCCCTCGCCCTCGCGGTAGGCGCAATGTTGTTTTCGTTTATCAGTTTAGTTGCCTTATTCAATGGGATGCTCGGTGGTATTGGCGCTTGGTTTGGCCTCGAGGGCCTCACACTGCAACAGATCCTCGGCTACCTGTTTGCACCACTAGCTTGGTTAATGGGCGTCTCTTGGAGTGAAGCCATGCTGGCGGGCTCTTTTATTGGCCAAAAGATTGTGATCAATGAATTTTTTGCCTACATCAACTTAGCACCTTACCTGTCAGGTGACACCCTAGTCGCAACCACCGGGCAGCCAATGTCTGAGCGAACCCAAGTGATTTTATCTTTTGCGCTGTGTGGTTTTGCCAACATTGGTACTGTGGCCATCGCAATTGCCGGGATTGGCGGCCTAGTGCCAGAGCGCCGCTCCGAAATCGCCTCACTGGGCCTAAAGGCCTTGGCGGCAGGGGTTTTATCTAATCTTATGGCGGCGACTATCGCAGGATTATTCATGAGCTTAAGCTAACGCGGCCATCAATGCGGCGGCCCTAGCTACCGCATTGATGCCAAATGGCCTCGTGACCAAGGCTAGGGAGATAGAGGAAAATTGAGCACTTATCAACAAATGCTTGTCAACCAATCACTTTTAAGATGTTAACGCTGAGCTGTTAATGCTCTGCGGCGTCCAGTACTTATTTGTAAAATGGCGAGCATTAAAAAGCTTGAAAAAAGATCCCAAAGGCGCTGAAAATCGCCACAAACCAAGAGAGGGATCGTAAGGTGCCTTTATTCAATAGATATAAAATCTGATACGCAAAGCGCGCCACAATATGCACAATGGCTAACCATTCGGCTGTAGGTGTCACCTTGCCGGTTGCGATTACAGTCAGCACCGCCAAGCCAAATATCAGCAGTGATTCAAACGCATTTTGATGCCCCGCTAACGCCCGAGCACCAAATCCAGTTAACTGCGCCTGCTGGCTGCGCGGATGATGGTTATCATAACCACCCGCTTTGGCCATCGCCCAGGCCACAGGACCTTTGGCTAAGTACGGCAATAACATGGCGATAAACAAACAAGTCAGTAGTGTATTCATAGGATTTCCTTATTGCTTAGAACAATAAATGCATCTCAAACAGTGCGTTGTAGCGCTTATAACAGTGAATTTACCAGCAAAAGGCGATTGATTAACGTGCCTTATCCAAGGCATCGCAAACGGCCTTTACACCAAGTAAAGCTCTAGGCGTCGCGCGGTGTAATAAATCGGCATTTAATTGATAAATATGCTGGTTTTTAACAGCAGGAATTTCGGTCCATTTACGCCAATCAATCCCTTTAACATTGCCTTCTTCTTCGCTTTGTAAAATCACCTCGGGCAAGGTCAGTAGCACATTCTCAAGACTCACCTGCGGATAATCACTCGCCGCATCATAAAAGACATTTTGCCCATGGCACACGCCAATAATCTGCTGGATCCAACTGTTTTTCGCAACCGTCATTAAGGGCGTCGACCACAACTGATAAAACACTTTAGGCTCAGATTTAGCGGCGTTTTCATTGCGAAGGCGAAGCAGCTCGCGGCGATAATCCGTTGCCACTTGATTAGCCTGCTCTGAATGCCCCGTTAATTGACCTAACTCTTCAATTTCTTTGGCAACATCTTCAAGCGTTTGTGGGGAACTGCTGTACAGTTTAAAACCTAAGCTTTTGAGTTGGTTGATATCCTCGGCTTTATTGCCCGTATCCCACACCACTATCAGATCGGGATTAAGCTCTAATACGCGCTCAATCTGAATACCATAATAACCACCAATACTAGGGATTTTTTTCGCCGCTTCGGGATAATCCGCATAATCTGTGGCGGCCACAATCGCCTCTCCCGCACCAATGGCATAAAGCATTTCAACCGCGTGGGGTGACAACGCAATAATACGTTTTGCTGGCTCTGCGATAGCAGATATAGGTAACAGCGCAAGACTGACACCTAGGATAATAATGCGTCGAATTAACATGAAATTCCTTATGATTTAATCGATTAACTGTTCTGGCCAGCCATATTTTTCAAGGTAGGTCTGCAAGTTTTTAGGGCGATACTGAGGATCTTGATCCCAACGCACCTTGACCGAATGATGCAACAATACGGGCGCAACATTCGGGTCAAGCGGCCGCAAATACGGCTGCTTAATCCGATAAAAACTACGGCGTGAATCGTGCAACGTCGCCAAGGGATTAGGGCGTAAACTGGCCATTAAATGTGGCTCGAGACTTAAATTAAACCGCTCAGCCTCAGCGATCATCCACTCAAGGGCATTATCTGACAATAAAGAGCCATCTTTATCCGGCTGATAACTGCCGCCAATATTGCTATGGGCGCCAGCAAACCACACTTGCTGCATATCCATATTGTCGCGTAATTGCCAGATAGTGGGCTCAAAGTCGCTGCGATGCTCGTCTATCGCCAAGGCATGGCGGGCAACACGCACATTGCGACCAATTTTAGTGTCGTAAAACTCATCTTTATCTTCAAATAAGCCGAGGAAGGAAATCGGGATCCCCATAGCGCCCACCGTATCCCACACCCCAACAAACTTAATCTCCCGTGATTCATGGCTGTGCTTTTGTCTAAACTCAACGGATTTATCGCCGCTTGGAGCAAAGGGCGCGCTGCTTTTTTTATAGTGGTCAAAGGCTTGTTGGATAAGCCTCGCATCAGGGCGCTTAAGAATACCGCAGTTATTGATAAGGCCACACAGGCAACGCACTGTGTATGCGCCTCGGCTAAAGCCAAAGAGATAAATCTCATCGCCAGGGGAGTAGTTCTGCACGATATAGCGGTAACCATCCATGATATTTTTATGCAGCCCACGCCCTGTCGCGCCGCCAATCACTTCATCGTAATAGGAGCCCACACCCCAATCGTAAAACACTTGCTGAGGTTTTCCATCGCCCGCCATCGGGCTAATAGTCCGCGCCAGACGCAGCACATTGGTGGGAAAATCCACCTTAAGATCTTTCTCAGGCCGATTCCACGTGCCGTCGGCACAAATCACAATACGTTTATTCATCGCATCATCCTTGAGTTATCCATGCCCACAAAAGCGCTCGCTAGAACGCTAACGGATTTTATCTCGGAACAACAGCCTTAATTAGCGTTGAAGCACTGCTTAATAATCAAATCCAGGCTGTGCTTTTATTCCGGCCTCAAAGGCATGTTTAATGGGTTGCACTTCACTCACCGTATCGGCCAGCTCGATAATCGCTCGGTGGCAGGCGCGGCCAGTGATAATCACATGCTGCATGGGTGGACGGTTTTTAAGTGCAGTCAGTACCCGTTCGACATCAAGATAGTGATAACTCACCATATAGGTCAGCTCATCGAGCATCACGCAATCAATGCTCTCGTCTTGCAGTAAAGCTTCGGCTGCTTCCCAAGCGACAAGAGCGGCTGCGGTATCCTTTTCTTTATCTTGGGTTTCCCAAGTAAAGCCGGTGCCCATCACATGAAAACTAACGCCAGCGCCTTCAAGCAGATTACGCTCGCCGCATTCCCAAGTGCCCTTGATAAATTGCACTACGGCGGCTTTTTTGCCATGGCCAACGGCGCGGGCAACCGTGCCAAAACCTGAGGTCGACTTACCTTTGCCATTGCCTGTTAAGACTAACAAAATGCCTTTTTCATCCTGAGCGGCGGCAATTTTTGCATCGACTCCCGCTTTGAGTTTTTGTTGGCGCGCCTTGTGGCGTTCAGCCTTTAATTGTTCTTGGTTATTATCGTTTGCTGTTGTCATGGTTTGGTATTCATCCTACGGCTTAACTGATGCGGTTAAGATTGCCTGTAATTGTGGTAAATCTAGATGCTCGGCTAGTACATCAGCCAAACGATTCAACTGTTGTTCGCGAATTTCATTGATATCAATTGCTTGTGCGTCTTCTAATCCCGCCCAGCGCAGAATTAACTGGCACGCCTCAGGGCTGTCGAATAGCCCGTGTAAATAAGTGCCTAGTACTTGCCCGTCCTCACTTAAGCAGCCGTCAGCAAAAGACTTTTCCGCCTGTTCATCATAAGTTAACTCATTGTTCAAGCGTAATGGTGCGCCCTTGGCGGCATCACTGGAGGTGAGATAGTGGGACTCACCGCAGTGGATCTCATAACCTTTGACCGCCACAGTCTGCCCTAACAATCTCAACTCGCCTGCGATGCTACGTAACTGCTTTTCGGCTTTAAATTCGGTGGTTATGGGTAAATAACCCAAACCTTGGCTAGTCCCGAGCACATCTTCTATCCCTAACGGATCGGCAATGCGCTCACCCAGCATTTGGTAACCACCGCAAATTCCCAGCACTTTACCGCCGTAGCGTAAATGCTTAGCAATTTGCTTATCCCAGCCTTGCTCCCGCAAAAAAGTCAGATCGGCTCGGACATTCTTACTGCCGGGTAAAATAAGTAGATCGGCGTCGATCTCCGGCGTCTGAGCTAAGGCTTGCGTCTGGAGTGACACATAATCAAAATCGATATCGGGATGCAGCCTGAGGGGATCAACATCCGTGTGATTACTGGTGCGCGGATACACCAGCACTCGCACCTTAAAACGACTCTTGGCCTGCTTAGTTGGCGAGTCAGTCAGCGCATCCTCGGCGTCTAAGTGCAAATCATGCAAATAGGGCAGCACGCCTATTACTGGCTTTTGCGTATACGCCTCAAGCCAATCAATACCAGGCTGCAACAGGCTGATATCGCCGCGAAAGCGATTGATCACAAACCCCTTTACCCGCGCCTGTTCTGACTCGGATAACAACGCCAAGGTCCCGACCAAATGGGCAAAGACGCCGCCTTTATCGATATCGGCAATAATAATCACGGGGCAATCAACCGCTTCAGCAAAACCCATATTGGCAATATCCCCTGCACGCAGGTTGATTTCAGCCGGGCTCCCCGCCCCTTCAACCACTATGGTGTGATATTGCTGACCTAGGCGTTCAAAGGAGTCCAGCACAGCATTAAGGGCCATGGCTTTATAATCTTTCGATTTTTCTCCAAAAAAAGCCGAGGCTTCGAGTGTCGTTAACGCTTTACCCTGGACAATAATTTGGGCGCCCGTATCTGAACTGGGTTTGAGTAAAATCGGATTAAAATCAGTATGTGGCGCTAAATAACAGGCCGCGGCTTGCAGCGCCTGTGCGCGGCCAATCTCACCACCATCAACAGTCACAGCACTATTAAGCGCCATATTCTGTGGTTTAAAAGGCGCGACGTTGACACCCTGACGGGCTAGCAATCGGCAAATTCCCGCCACCAACGTACTTTTACCCGCATCTGAGGTGGTGCCCTGCACCATTAATACTTTCGCGCCTTGGGACGATGTTTGAGGCAAACTAGCGGTTGACGTTTGATTGGTTGCCGTGGGATCAGCAACATTATGTGAATGCATGGGCAAGGACATCACTCAATAGATGAAATAAGATAAAAGGCTGATTATTTAATACGAACTAAATGCAAAAGCGGCTCAAAATAACATTCACAACTTGATTTAAATGCACCAGCTCATTTAAGCGTCAGTGGTAAACCCGCCACCACTAAGGTCACATTATCCGCAACCGCAGCAACATCTTGGTTTAACCAGCCAGCTTCATCCACAAATTGGCGACTCAGTTCCCCCAAGGGCACAATGCCTGAGCCTACTTCATTACTGATTAAAATCACCACACCTTCAAGTGTATTTAACGCACTGACAAAATCCGTTTTTGCCTGTCGCCAGTGGGCTAACACATCGTGTTGAGATGATGTCGCAACCGCTAGAGCAAAATCTGATTCGGTCGAAGCTGGCTCAGCCTGTGGGTGGACAGCAAGTAATTGATTGGTTAACCAAAGCGTTAAGCAATCCACCATAATCACCCGCCCCGGCTTAGCTAAATGCTTAAGCTTGGCGGTTAATGCCAAGGGTTCTTCAATCAACTGCCAGTCGATATCGTCCTGGGCACGACCATCTTGATGCAAACGGATCCGACTGACCATTTCAGCATCGAGTGCCTGCGCGGTTGCGACGTAGCAGGCATCGAATCCTAAAGCCGTATACTGGCGTACTAAGGTTTCACCGTAACGGCTCTTACCGCTGCGAGCGCCGCCCAGCACTAAATGGATCACAGAATGCTACCTACAACGAGCAGCACGAAGTAACACACAATTTCACAAATTTGCTGCGCAGCGCCTAAGGTATCGCCTGTATAGCCGCCAATTTGACGTCTAAAGATCACCACGATCAAACGGCGCAATCCGATCATAATCAACAACAGCGACAGTGCAGCAATCCCCTTTAACACCAACAGCACTAACACACCACTGGCGATCAAAATAAACAGTTCATTAATGCCTTGGTGCTGCGCTAACGGCTTAGATTTACTGGACTCATCATCGCGCACATATTTTTCGGTGAAAATAAGGCTCGCGGCCACGACTCGACTCACAGTATGGGCGACAATCATCGCTGAACCTGCAACCACAGGGTCATAAAGCGCTAATTCAACCAATAATTGCCATTTAAGCATCAAGACAATAATCAAGGCCAAAGCACCATAACTACCAAGGCGCGAATCCTTCATAATGCGCAGCTTGTCTTCGGCCGTCCAACCGCCACCAAACCCATCGAAGGTATCGGCTAACCCATCTTCGTGGAAACCGCCCGTTAACAGCACGCCCGTTAACATCGACAGCAATACCGACACCCCAGCGGGTAACCAATTTTGAGTCAGCCAAAAAACGATGGCGCTTAACAGTCCCACCAGTAAACCCACTAAGCCAAAGTAACGACTGGCTTTATTGAGTTTATCGGCATCGACTTCGACCCATTTGGGCATAGGAATACGGGTAAAATAGCCCATGGCCACAAAAAATAAATCTATCTCTTTGTGCCAGCTTTCGCGTTCTGACATAAAGCATCCTTAGTGAATACACACTTGCTGCAGGGTTTAAAGTTAAAACGATTGGCTAAACGTTATTATTTTAAATAAGTTAGCAGGCACATCATACAACAGCCTCAATCCCTGCATCACTAAAACTCGCCATTTGATTGTAAAAATTTACTGCGGCTTGAATTAACGGCAATGCTAAGGCTGCACCCGTACCTTCACCTAATCTAAGCCCCAAAGATAACAAGGGTTTAGCTTGCAAATATTCCAACATACGTTGATGGCCTTGCTCCTCGGAGCAATGGGCGAAAATCAGATAATCCCGTACATTAGCATTGATCGTCACCGCCACTAATGCGGCGGCGGTCGCAATAAAACCATCCACAACCACCAACATCTTGCGCTCAGCAGCAGCCAGCATGGCACCTGTCATTTGCACAATTTCAAACCCGCCAAGACAAGCAAGCACTTGTTTTGGCCCACTAAGCGCACTTTGATGCGATAGCAACGCCAACTCTACCAAGGTTAACTTACGCGCTAAAGTGTCGCTATTAATGCCTGTACCGCGCCCCACACAGTCAGCTACATCTAATTGCATAATCGCCGCCATAATTGCCGCGGCAGAGGACGTGTTGCCAATCCCCATTTCACCAAACGCAACCAGATTACAACCCGCTTGATGGTGACGCTCAATAAGCTCCCGCGCCATATCAAAGCCCTTATCCACACTCGTTAAAGGCATGGCGGGTTCCAAATGAATAGCAGCAGTACCCGCGCCAAGACGTTGATCGATAATCCCTTCTAGCCCCTCAACGGGTGTCAAAATACCGCAATCGATCACTTCAAGCGTAAAACCTAATTGGCGACAAAACACATTAATGGCCGCGCCGCCGTGGGCAAAGTTTTGCACCATTTGGTGGGTGACTTCACTTGGGGCAATCGAAACCCCTTCAGCGGCAATGCCGTGATCCCCTGCAAACACCAACATGGTCGGTTTGACTATCTGCAATTGTTGTGGCCCTTGAATGCGAGCAATTTGTAATGCTAAGGATTCGAGTTGTCCCAAGGCACCTGGCGGCTTGGTTTTAAGATCGATTTTTTGTTGAATAACCTGATCCTGCGCTTTACTCACAGGCTCGATTTGAAATGACAGGCTTGATTGAGACATTCACACTCCAGTGACTAATTCGATTTCAATAACTCGTTCGATTTCAATAACTCGTTCGATTTCAATAACTCGTTCGATAACAACTACGACGCATACAGCGGCTATTTTCCATACACACTTAGTACTAAATTAGCTAATCCTCTGCGAAAAACGCGAGTTCGATTAGTTGCGCCGACGCAAAATCAGCAAAAAGAAAAAACTACCTATCGAGGCGGTGATAATCCCAACGGGCAGTTCTTGATTGCCCAGCAAACATCTCGCGAGCACATCAATCCACACCATAAACAAGCCGCCCACTAACGCGGTGAGCAAAATGGGCTGACGCCCGGGAAATAACAAGCGCACCGTATGGGGGATCATTAATCCAACAAAACCTATGCCACCACAGGTCGCCACTAAAACGGCGGTAATTAGTGAGCAGAGCAATAACATATTGAGGCGTAATTTAGGTACATTCACCCCTAAGGTGTGGGCCGTTTCATCCCCCGCCTGCAGGGCCATAATCTGCCGCTTCCAACCGAGGATGATAAAAAAACTCACCAATACAACGATAGATGGCAAAATTAAGAGCGGCCAACTGGCCTTAGCAAAACTGCCCAAACTCCAAAAAAGCACTGATGCCGTGGCCTGCGGGCTGGCAAAATACAACAGCAAGCTGGTTAATGCGCCAAACATAAACGATGTTGCCACCCCAGAGAGCAGCATGCGCTCAACTTGGCTGTTGAGCCCAAGCCCTGACAAGGCGAGAACAATAAGAACGGATAAACTGGCACCAATAAAAGCGCCGAAAGGCAAACTAAACCACAGGAGCCCAGCAAACATTCCAGAGCCACTAAAAATCCCCGAATTGGCAATAACGCCCGCATTACCGAATAGACCAGAGCCAGTAAACAAGGTCAGCATCACCACAGCGCCAAAGGAGGCACCTGAACTGATGCCAAATAAATAAGGGTCAGCAAGCGGATTGCGCGTTACGGTTTGCAGCACACTGCCCGCTAAAGACAGCCCCGCCCCCGCCACAAACGCGAGCAATATCCGTGGCAACCTTAATTCCATCACAATCCGCTCCGTCATCGAGGCGGTAGTTGACGCATCGTCGTTGGCGAAAAATTGATTGAATAGTTTAATAAACACATGCAGCACATCTAAAAAGCTGATATTTGCCGCGCCAAAACTGGCGGCCGCAATCGGGGTCAGCAGAGCAAAACCCACCAAGCCAAGAATCAGCCATTGCTGGCGGGTTAATGGCGTTAAAATATGGGTTAAAAGATTCATCATTATCAGCTTAAACGTGTCAATCATGGCGTGTTTATCTCCCCGTTGATGTTATGGGGAGCGGATACAACCACATCATCCGTCGGTGATTTTTGATAACCATAAAAGTAATTAATTAAAGGATTGGCATGTTGTGGATGGGGCATCACTTGGGCGCAAACCCCAAAAACTTGGGCAATGCGCTCCTCTGTTAATACCTCACTCGGCGTACCCATGGCGCTCACTTGCCCCTTATCCAGTAGCAGCAAACTATCACACAGGGCACTTGCTAAATTCAGATCATGAATAGAGGCAATGACACTAATACCAAGGCTTCGAACCAGCTCCAAAATTTGTATTTGATAGCGCACATCGAGGTGGTTTGTGGGTTCATCTAAAATCAGTAACTGAGGTTGTTGCACGATAGCGCGTGCAATCAGTGCCCGTTGTTTCTCGCCGCCAGAGAGCCGTTCATATTGCTGATAGCGCTTATGGCTAAGACCTACCTTTTCAAGCGCCTTGATAATTTTTTCACTATCACCGCTGGAATTAGTATCGAACATTCCTTTGTGGGGCGTGAGCCCCATAGCAACGAGTTGCTCTGTGGTCATATCAAAATAGTGCGGCGTATCCTGCTGCACCACAGCTACTTTACAGGCAAATGCCTTGGGCGAAAGCTCGTTAATGTCCTGCGAAAACAAACTGATTTGCCCCAGAGTTGGGCGAATAAAACGATATATACAACGCAGTAAACTGGATTTACCCGCACCGTTAGGGCCGATTAATCCCAGCATTTCACCGCGTTGTAGGGCAAAGTTAATCCCAGAAAGAATGGTTTTGCCTTCGATGGTCCAACTTAATTGGCTGACATTGAGTGCCACATTAGTTAGCACCGCCGAAGATTGCACATCTGTTGACGTGGAAGGCTTCATTAAAAGCAGCTCCCACAGGCATATTTTGTACCCAAACCCAGTAGCACCATGGGCCACAGGGCGAAACGTATCAATATCATTTTCTGCTCCCTCGAGTCACCCGCTCGAGAACTAAGGCTGCGCGCAGCGAAAACAGAAATAGGCAGGTCTCCTGACTTGTAGCAAAGAAGGTTCTAGGTTCTAGGCACTTCTTTTAACTACTCACAGTTGCGGGTACAGTTCGGGCTGGCTGACGGGCAGCACCCCGATTCCCTATTATGTTTGGGTTGATTCGGCGTTTATAACGACTATTGCCTTAAGCGAATAGCGCAGGATAAAGCGAAATTCCCAACACCTATTTCTGCGACATTTAAACTTAGCGAACACAATGTGCTATCTGGCTCAAACGTCAGGGAAAAGCATTATCCTATATCTTGCTCATTAGGCAATGCAGTTTAAATCAGAAAATGTTCATCATCCCATTTAGCATGAGATTTCTAACTCAATCAGCATGGCCCGATGGCCAGTCTAAGCGCCAGTATCGAGTTCCATGTTTATCTTCGAGTACATTAATCGTCACCACCGCGGCAACCGGTAAAGTCAGTTGACTGTAAAACCCTACCGTTCTCACCGCCCCCAACGCTCTTGCCATTAAATGACGGATCACTCCGCCGTGGGTCAGAATCCAGATATTGGCTGTGGGTACATTAGCATTACACTCGCCGTGGGCCTGTTCATCATCCAACGCCAGCAGGGCAAACTCTTTATTGAGGATCTGCTCTATTGCGCCATCGATACGAGCCTCGAAACTTGCCATCGTTTCACCATTGGGCGGCGACACGGCCCAAGGATCTTGCCAATAGGCCGCCATGCGCTCGCCATCCTGTTGATATAACTCATCGAGCAAGCGACCATCCCAATCGCCAAAATCCATTTCTTGTAGATCCTCAAGCAGGTTGACCTCAAGCGGCGAAGGCGTTGGTGCAGCTAAATGTGAACTCTCAGACAAGCTGGAATGCGGCTCCAGCGCCAACCCCTTGGCAAATTCAGCGCAGCGCCTTGAGGTAGAGCTGTAAATACCGTGGCACTCTCTGGCCTGCAAAGCGACGGCTGCCAACATCTGCCGCCAGCCCTTCTCGCTCAGTGGAACATCGACTCTGCCACGTAAAATGGCCCCGCCCTCGCATTCCCCATGGCGTAACAGTAATAAGCGAACTTGTTTCATATATGCCTTTTAAAAATCTTAGGACCTAAACTCTAGATTCTAGATTCTAGATTCTAGATTCTAGATTCTAGATTCTAGATTCTCGATTCTCGCTCCTAATGACTTTCACCTTGCCCTGACAATCCGATGTCGCGTATTATGGACGTCTATACGTTTAAATGTCCAAAACAAAAGCTCACGACGTTAATAATAAAATGCAATGTAGCGCACAATTGCGTACTTTGGACTCAACTTAGCTGTAGTAAAGGTAATCATTTATGGCGATATCTCTCCATCGAGCCAGCCAAACACTGGCAGACATTCGCAACCAGTTGTCAAAGCGCATTCTGATTTTAGACGGCGCCATGGGCACTATGATCCAAGGCTACAAGCTAGAAGAAGCCGATTACCGTGGCGAGCGTTTCAAGGATTGGCATACCGACGTTAAGGGCAATAACGATCTTTTAGTGCTCACGCAGCCACACATCATCAAACAAATTCACACCGACTACCTATTAGCCGGTGCCGATATTATTGAAACCAACACTTTCAACGCCACCACTATCGCCATGGCCGACTACGATATGCAGTCGCTGTCCGCCGAAATTAACCGTGAAGGTGCGCGCCTCGCCCGTGAGGCCTGTGATGAAATCGAAAAAGCCACGGGGAAACCACGTTATGTTGCCGGTGTGTTAGGACCCACTAACCGTACCTGCTCTATCAGCCCAGATGTGAACGATCCTGGATATCGCAATATCCACTTTGATGAGTTAGTGACCGCTTATTGCGAATCGACCCGCGCGCTGATTGAAGGCGGCGCCGATATCATTATGGTCGAGACCATCTTCGATACCTTAAACGCCAAAGCCGCGCTATTTGCCATCGAAACCGTGTTCGATGAACTCTTTGGAGCAAATTCGCCAGCGCGTTTGCCAGTGATGATCTCCGGCACTATTACCGATGCCTCGGGTCGAACCCTGACCGGACAAACCACCGAAGCCTTTTATAACTCCCTTCGTCATATCAAACCCTTATCCATCGGCCTTAACTGCGCACTCGGGCCAAAAGAGCTACGCCCCTACGTCGAAGAACTGTCACGCATCGCCGAATGTTATGTCTCGGCGCACCCTAACGCGGGTCTACCAAACGAGTTTGGCGGTTACGATGAAACCCCAAAAGACATGGCCAGCGTTATCCAAGAATGGGCCCGTGAAGGCATGCTCAACATTATCGGCGGCTGCTGTGGTAGCACGCCCGAGCATATTAAGGTCATTCGCGAAGCGGTGGAACCGTTTGCACCACGGGTACTACCCGAGATCCCCGTCGCCTGCCGTTTATCGGGTTTGGAACCGCTCACTATCGACGCCCAAACCCTGTTTGTGAACGTGGGTGAACGTACCAACGTCACTGGCTCGGCCAAATTTTTAAAGCTGATCAAAGAAGGCAAGTTCGAACAGGCGCTCGATGTCGCCCGTGAACAGGTAGAAAGCGGTGCGCAGATCATCGACATCAACATGGACGAAGGCATGCTCGATGGCGTGGAGGTGATGCATAAGTTCTTAAATCTTATCGCCTCTGAGCCGGATATCAGCCGCGTGCCGATTATGATCGACTCCTCAAAGTGGGAAGTGATTGAAGCGGGCCTCAAATGTATTCAAGGCAAGGGAATCGTCAACTCTATCTCCTTGAAGGAAGGCGAAGAGAAGTTTATCGAGCAGGCAACCCTCGTTAAACGCTACGGCGCGGCGGCCATTATTATGGCGTTCGACGAGCAAGGCCAAGCCGATACGAAGGCACGCAAAGTCGAAATCTGTACCCGCGCCTACCGCGTGCTGGTCGATAAGGTCGGCTTTCCGCCCGAAGACATTATCTTCGACCCGAACATCTTCGCCATTGCCACGGGTATCGATGAGCACGATAACTATGCTGTCGATTTTATTGATGCCATTAAAGAAATTAAGGCCACCCTGCCCCACGCGATGATTTCGGGCGGGGTATCGAACGTGTCGTTCTCCTTCCGCGGTAACAACCCAGTGCGTGAGGCGATTCACGCAGTATTCCTGTACCACGCGATTAAAGTCGGTATGGATATGGGGATTGTCAACGCGGGCCAGTTAGCGATTTTTGACGATATCGACCCAGAGCTTAAAGTACGGGTCGAGAACGTGGTGCTCAACCTACCTTGCCCGGTTGAGGGCTCGAGCAATACCGAGCAATTGCTTGAGATTGCTGAAAAATTCCGTGGCGATGGCTCAAGTGCCGCCAAAAAAGAAGATTTAGAATGGCGCTCATGGCCAGTTAATCAACGTTTAGCCCATGCGCTGGTGAAAGGCATCACCGAATTTATCGACGAAGATACTGAAGCGGCTCGCCAGCTTGCCTCACGACCACTTGATGTGATCGAAGGCCCGCTGATGGACGGTATGAATATCGTCGGCGACCTGTTTGGCTCAGGCAAAATGTTCCTGCCACAGGTGGTCAAATCCGCGCGGGTGATGAAAAAGGCCGTGGCCTACCTCAATCCCTTTATTGAAAAGGAAAAAGTCGCAGGTCAGTCGAACGGTAAGATTTTGATGGTGACCGTAAAAGGCGATGTGCACGATATCGGCAAAAATATTGTTGGCGTGGTGCTCGCCTGTAATGGCTTTGAAGTGTTCGATTTAGGCGTGATGGTGTCGGTAGAGCGCATTCTTGAGGCGGTGAAAGAACACAATATCGATATTATCGGCATGTCAGGGCTTATCACCCCAAGCCTTGATGAAATGGTGCATAACGTCAAAACCTTCCACCGTGAAGGGCTCACCATTCCAGCGATTATCGGCGGCGCAACCTGCTCGAAAATCCATACCGCGGTGAAGATTGCGCCCCATTATCCCCATGGCGCGATTTACATTGCCGACGCCTCCCGCGCCGTGCCCATGGTCAGCAAACTGGTCAATAACGAAACCCGCCAAGCGACCATTGATGAAACCTACGCCGAGTATGACGATATGCGCACCAAGCGTTTATCCCAAGCTAAGCGTAAGGAAATCGTCTCGCTAGAGGCCGCCCGCGAAAACCGCTGCCAGCACGACTGGGCCAATTACACACCGTTCACACCCAAGGTGCTCGGTCGCCAAGTATTTGATGATTATCCATTAACCGACTTAGTAGACCGTATCGACTGGACGCCCTTCTTCCGCGCGTGGGAGCTGCACGGCCATTACCCTGAAATCTTAACCGACAAAGTAGTCGGCGTTGAGGCGCAAAAGCTGTTCGCCGATGGTCAGGCGATGCTTAAAAAAATCATCGAAGAAAAATGGCTCACCGCCAAGGGCGTGATTGGGCTATTCCCCGCCAATACTGTCAACTTCGATGATATTGAGCTGTACACAGATGAGACTCGCACCGAGGTTGAGCTGACCACCCATCACCTGCGGATGCAACTTGAGCGAGTCGGTAACGATAACTTCTGTCTCGCCGACTTTGTGGCGCCCAAAGACAGCGGCGTTGCCGACTATATGGGCGGTTTTGCGGTCACCGCAGGTCATGGGATTGATGAGCATGTCGCCCGCTTTGAGGCGAACCATGATGACTACAACGCCATTATGCTCAAGTGTTTAGCCGACCGTTTAGCCGAAGCCTTTGCCGAGCGGATGCACGAGCGCGTGCGTAAAGAGTTTTGGGGTTATGCCGCCGATGAGCAGCTCGATAACGAGGCGTTAATTCGTGAGAAATACAAGGGCATTCGCCCTGCACCGGGTTACCCCGCTTGCCCGGATCACACCGAAAAAGGCCTGTTGTGGGAACTGTTAAAGCCGAATGAAACCATTGACTTAAACATTACCGAAAGCTACGCCATGTTCCCCACCGCCGCAGTATCGGGCTGGTACTTTGCCCACCCGAAATCCCGCTACTTTGGCGTGAGTAATATTGGTCGCGATCAGGTGGAGGATTACGCGAAGCGTAAGGGGATGACTGTTGCAGAGACGGAGAAGTGGCTAGCGCCAGTGTTGGATTATGACCCTGAATAGGGAGTGATCCAGAGTAATCTGGATCGGACTTACGCTAACGCGGTTTGAAAAGCTGATTCAAACTTCGTTTGAATTTTAACTCAAAATCAAAGTCGTGGGGCTTCACCCCACACCCGATGTTGCTGGTTCGTTTTGCATTGCGAACTAGCAACCATATCGCTGTAAGGTGATGATGTAACTCATTGCCTGCCGCAGGCTTTAGCACTGTTACCCCAGTGACACGCCGTACTTATGCTTTAAAAAAAGTATCCTTGTAGGCTCTACTAAAACATCCATGTTTTAGAAGGTCACTGGTGCAACAGTGCCCTATCTGGTGTACCCATCAGTTTCAGCATATATTTTGTGGGCTAATTAATTCAAATATTAGCCACAAGAAGAGTGGCTTCGTACTAATCAGTAACTTCGCAGGGGATGGGTGAACTTCTGTAAGGTTAAAGTTAACTTTTCACGTTGAAAGAGCTATGCCTGTCCGTCTTTTAATTATCCTGTTATTTCGATGGATGTCTATTTTATTTAGCCTATTTAACAATCGTGTCCCATTAAATCTTATATCAATCCCACCACAATAATAGTTCATCGCTGACATCAAGATATGTTTCCAACTGCTCGATAGTACCGCAACCTTGCATAACGATATCAGGACAGAATGCATATATTTCTTGGGCTAACCTATGAGGATCGCTGCTGTAGTTTGTAAACTTGATGAGCACCCAATCAAAACTCACGCCAATCACACTGCAAACATCCCAGGTTTTAAGCCTTTCTATAATATCTTCGGTACATAAACCAAAATTATCGGCTCGTGTTTTTCTATAACGGAGCACATCCCAAATTTCAGCACCCTTAATTACTGCCATCCCCTTGCCATAAGTATGTGAGTCGTTCATAAAAAGAAGGTAACCTTTAGACTCGAATTCATACATTAAATCGCTATAATCCCTAAACACAGATCCATAATTGGGAGGTGTCTGGAAATAAGCGTCGGGGATAGGAAAAAAGATGCCTTCACATGGTGCGTCTGGTGATTCATAAGTGTTGTCTTCATGGTGTATCTGTAACAGCGGTTTAGCTTCACTTTTAGCTAACTTTTTTAGTTTCAAAATCAAATCTGGATCAAAGTCCAAACTTGAAAGCAATGCACACTCTGATTCCGAGAGAGTAATACGATCCGTTATACGCCTAGCGGCATCTCGCTTGGCTTTAAAGGCTTTCTCTGCCATTATAAACTTGTGCCTTTGCTCAAGTTCGATAGCGTCAGAAGATTTAAACACTCTTGCAATAATTTCCAATACGATGCAGATGGCAATAATAACTAATAGAGATAGTGCATAAAACATGAGCTTATTTCCCTTTAACACTATTTAAGCGCCCTTGAGCATTATTTCAAAGATAATATGACTTAAAAATTTATATAATCTCCTTATATATTAACAATATTATAAAATTATCAAAATATCGAATGCAAATAGTAAATCACCCTCACATGTCACAAGAACAAAGAATGCGCATAATAAATATCGAATCATTTTTAATTATCTAAATTTTTTCTGAATTCAGCAAAGA